>DAOVHJ010000293.1 GCA_030671945.1 Candidatus Heimdallarchaeota archaeon | reverse complement strand
GTCTCATAACCATCAGGTGTAGTCTCAATAAATCGGGCGATTTGAGCTCTCTTTGCAGCAGTTCTTATCTCCTCAATTGTAGCTTCCGGTTTCGAGAAACCAATGTTTTCTTTAAACGAAGTACCAAACAAAAAGATATCTTGTTCAACTAGAGTAACATCTTTTCTTACATCAAACGTATGCATTTCGTTAAAGCTTACACCATTCAATCGAATTGCTCCTTCATCAGGATCATAAAGTCGTAATAAGAGCTTCAAAATAGTGCTTTTACCCGAACCAGGTCCACCAAGGAGAGCAACTCGAGAGCCTGCTGGAATTCTAAACGAAACATTCTCTAAGACATTCTTCTTTTTTCCGGGATATGAAAAAGTAATATTATCGAAAATTAAGTCACTGGACCAATCAGCTTCAGGTGATGAAGTTGGTTCAACTAAGGGATCCGCAAAAGTCATGACATTCCAAATTCGTTTTGCATTCATTCTTCCTGCTTGTAGACCAAGTAACCTCATCGGAACCATGAAATTCAAGATAACTAATTGTATAAGGAGTGTTAGCATAGAGGTTATTTGACCAATGCTCATAGAACCATCATTTTTGGAAACCATCCAAAGCCCAATACCAAAGGAAATTGCTGTAAATAATACCATAATTAAAGCTGGCCAATAAAATGCGCTGAGAAAGCCTTCTTGTTTTGTTTTATCAGCAAGTCGCAAGCTTTGTTTTTCGAATTTCGCTTCTTCTATTTCTTCACTGTCAAAGGATCGAACAACTTCAATACCTCTGAATGTTTCTTGGGAAGAAGATGATACATTACCAAGTTCTGTAGCTAGCTCTTTACGAATTGGTCCTATTCTTCGAGCATATATCCATGCTAATACTAGATAAATTATAAAACTAGAAACTATGCCTATTCCAATTCTCCAATCAGCAACCCCTATGATTTTTGAACCAACTGGGATTCTAATGAAGAAATAGATACAAACAACAATTATGCGTAGCATTGAATTTATCAAATGTCGGAGAGAGGGGGTAAACGAAAAACGAATTTGATTAGTTTCATTCATTCCCATTGACAGAAGAACACCAGAATCGTGTTCATCATGAAATGCCATAGAATGATTTTGTACTACATCAAAAAACTCCTGACGTATATCACGCTCAAAACGATAACTAGATAGACTCCATAAATACGCACTTAATGAGGCAGTTAACCAGCTCAATAGTGCTGCACCTGCTATGGAACACACAACTGCAACTAAGTAATCATCCCCTGTAGCTAAAATATCTAAAGCCAAGCCAAGCAGGATTCCAGGCAACACACCAATTACAGCATTTAAGATTATTATAAACATGGAAGTAAACATTAATCCTGGGTACCGTATTAATCCAGACCAAAACCATTGATTTGCAGATTTGTATTTTTCAGTTGCAAGTTTTTGTGGTTTATGATCGTTATATTCTATTGTTACATTTTTTGCTTCTTTTGTTGCCATATTTACGGCTCCATTGTTTTTATTTCATTTACTTTTTTTCAAACAATATATCATACAAATCATACATATTTAACTTTTTTGTCTAATCAAACAAAACGTTCATATAGCACACAAAGAATACATATGATAGATGAAACAAGACGTGTCGAAAATGTTTGTCATGAAGAAAGACCTTGGAGAAATGAAAGATATCACATTGCGTGGAGTCAACAAGGCATTATACGAGCAATTCACTGTTCATGCAAAGAAACACGGATTATCTGCAGGTGATGCTTTTGACAGTATTGTTATGATCGACAAACAACCTTGGCGCAGATTCATAAGTAGACATAGACCTCCACGTCATGGAAAAGCTCCTGAAATCATCAGAGATTTAGAAAAGCTAGTGGTATCAAAACAGGATCTCACTTCTGCTGGAGACAGTACGATGTTTCTATTTAGTAAAATAAATGATCTAATCTTTGAGAAGGACGTTGACGCGTCTACACTAGTAAAACATGTCAGATTAATTCGCAGATGCAAAACAAGTTTCTTGGGAGATATTCCAAAAATTATCCAACTTGGAATTATTCGTAAGCGAACAGCCTATACTCATCCATCAAACAAAGATCAACTGAAAGATATTA
Organism: Candidatus Heimdallarchaeota archaeon; assembly: GCA_030671945.1. Taxonomy (GTDB): domain Archaea; phylum Asgardarchaeota; class Heimdallarchaeia; order JABLTI01; family JABLTI01; genus JABLTI01. The sequence goes on along the minus strand of DAOVHJ010000293.1, from coordinate 1,623 downwards.
CTATTAGAAATGTCTCTATTCAGCTCTATGATGAGTTTGTTTCCAATGCTAAAGATAAAGGTACAACAACTGGAGAGTATTTTTCCGAGATTTTAGCACATGCTATGGCATTCTTTGATATTAGTGAAACAATATCAACCATAGGAGATAGAGAAGTTTTAGTTGTTAGAGGTAAAGAAGAACTCCTTATTTCAAAGAAGGATCTTGTAATTTTAGACGAAAGAGGATTAATTCTTTATGGCATTCCTAGAATTGAATTCGCTAAAGATATCGGTCAAGACCTTTTCCTCAAAACTGTTGTCAGAATCATCAAATGTGAACAAGTAATTCTCCCTGCAAGCATTCCACGCTTAATTGTGCTATCACGTGCCATACAATGTAAAGAAACAAAAGTCGCTTAAACAAATTATTTTTGTTCTCTTAAAACACAAACGTAAACATCACGTTTTGCTAGGGAGTATAAGTAGTATGATATTTGGTATTCTATGATTTGTCTTTTACTTGTTTGAATAGGTATAGAGAATTCTCCGGATTTGTTGATCATTAAAGCTAATATTTTGTCAACTTCTAATCCAGATGGATGTAATTCAGAGATTGTCATTCCTGCTAATTTTCTATCAGATAAACTAAATTCTTCCTTTACAGCTTTATTTGCCATAACAAGACGACCTGTGCTTTTATCAACAACAAGTAGCAGTTCATTTAAAGCATCAAAGATAGTCATTAAGCTTAGTTGTTTAGTAAGCAATTCTTGTTCAGCTAAAAATTTCGCAATAGCTGTCCCAATATCTCTTCCAATTGCTTCCAATATGCTTCGATTTTCTTTAGATATCGTTCTTTGTTCTTTTGAAGAAAGCACTAATGCACCAATTACTTTGTTTTTTGAAAAGAAAGGAACAGATATAACTGACTTAATACCCTCAACATCTGTATGATGTGAGACAGATTCAAAATCGTCTAATACGTATGACTCACCTACAGTAAATAGCTGTTTATATTGTGGCGAGTCAACCACAATTGTTTCCAAACTTTTAATGAATGCTTTAGGCATTCCAATTGAATGCTTCAATTCAGCATTCTTGTTCATTTGTTCTAAAAGGTAAATCGCTCCACCAGTAAAGTTAAGTGAACTAAGAATGGTATTAAGGACAAAATCAAAGAATTGCTCAAGATTTTCTGCTTTGTAACCAGCAGAAATAACTTTGTTTAGTACTTCAAACTCATGGTACTGACTCTTCAATGTTTCTTCTAATTTCTTCATATCTGAAATATCTAGAATTATCCCATTTATTGAAATTATATTTTCTAATTCATCTCGATTTGCAGTAAGATTCATGATCACAGGTATAAGAGTTCCATCCTTATGTTTTCTTACTGTTTCAAAAGTGAGTTTGCCAGAAGCTATTGCTTGTTTTAGCATTTCCCTTTGTTGGTTTTCTTGACCTGGAGCTGACATGAGAGATATGGATTGACCGACTAGCTCTTCTGGTTTGAAGCCAAAAACTGTCTCAACTGCAGGATTTGCAAAAATTATTGTCCCTTTTGGATTAGTAGATATAACTACTTGATCACTAAAGGATATTATATTAGTTAAACGCATTCTTTCTTCTTCGATTTCTTTTC
>DAOVHJ010000002.1 GCA_030671945.1 Candidatus Heimdallarchaeota archaeon | reverse complement strand
GCAGCGGAACGCTCTATTATTTTTTCACGCGCAATCATTTCATTTACCTACTAATCACACCATAGTGTATGATAATTGGACTAATATATTCTATGTCCTTTTCACTTTTCTCCGAAACCTATTCACCATGTTTTTGTTCTTAGGAATTATTTTTTATGTTAGTATAAGTTCTATTCCTTTTTATTTATCATTCATTTCCTATTGGTTTCTTTAATACTTTTACTTTCTAGCAAATTAGAACATACATGCTTTTTTAATTTACGGTGCAAGACCTCACGGTTTTAGGATATCTGGTGTTCTTGGAAACATTATCGCTTGTCTGATGTTGCTCAATCCACATAACCACCAAACTAATCGTTCTAATCCTAAACCATAACCTGCATGAGGAGGTATGCCATATTTGAAGAGATTCAAGTACCAATTATAACTTTCAAGATTGAAACCTTGATTCTTGATCACTTCAACCATCTTGTCATACTCATGAACTCGTTGCCCACCAGTGCAAAGTTCTGCAAACCCATCAGGAGCAATTAAATCAAAACTATTTGAGATTGCTGGATTCTCATCATTTACACGATAATAAATTCCTCGAGTATGAGTAGGCCACTCTGTGATAAAGAATGGTGTTTTGAAGTGTCGAGATAATGCAGCTTCCTCTGGTGATGTGAAATCATCTTCAAAATCCACTTTTTCTTCAAGCTCGAATCCAGTACATAATTCCTTAGCTTCTTGAAAAGTTACTCTTGGGAAACCACCTTTGAGTTTCTTTGGTTTTGCTCCTAAAGCAGCCAAAGGTTCCTTAGCAGTTTTTATTGTTGTATTAACAACATAAACCATCATGTCATCTAAAACTTGCATTATACTTATGTGATCATGAAAAGCCGCTTCTACTTCTATTTGCCAGAATTCTGCAACATGTTTTCGAGTTCGAGATTTTTCCATACGAAAAGAGGGAATTATTCCGAAAACTTTCTCATGTGCAGTTATTGCTGCTTGCTTGTAAAATTGACCACTTTGGGCTAAGAAGGCATCTTTTTCAAAGAATTTTATTGGAAATAAAGTAGCACCACCTTCAGTTGCAGTAGCGACCATTAAGGGAGAGAACAACTCAACATATTCCCTTTTGAGAAAGAATTCACGAGTTGCTTGTGCAACATGAGTTTTAACTTCAAATGGATACTTATTCTTCGGCATTCGAATAGTCATTTCTCGAAAAGCAAAAACTGTACCATCATCCATTGGTGTACGCCCGGTTATATCAACGGGGACAGGACCATGAACGGGATTTAATATTGATACTTCTTCCGGAAGAATTTCTATTCCACCAGGTGCTTGTTCATTTTTCTTTACTTTACCAGTAATCCAAACAATGGTTTCATTCTTTAAGCCGATGAGTGCATTCCAAATTTCTTCTGGAAGCTTTGTTTTAATTCCTGTAACTTGTATTTTTCCACTTGAATCCCTTACAGTAAGAAAGCAAATCTTACCTTTATGAACCAGATGTTCAGCCCAACCACCTATAGATACTTGTGATCCATCATCTAGTTTTTTGATTTTCTTAATAGCGATTTTCTTCGAGTAATCTACCATGCGAATTCCACTCAAGTGAGAATTTCTCTTTTAGACGTGAACTTGTTGCTTATGCTTAAAAGGTTTTTTTTGTTTATTCATATTGCTAACTGGGTCTATTGCAATAAATCTTGGTAATATAAAAGAAATCTCAGAATTATTTTCTTAAATAATCTGAATTGTATATTGATAGCAATTTGAGTTGGGTTTAAGCACTTAGTTAGAATTAACTCTTTATTTTTCTAATTGCATCTGCTGCCCAAGATCTTACTCTTATATCTTCATCTTCTAAAGCTATTTTAGTTAATTCATTAACTGCGTCTTCATCACCAATGCTACCTAAAGCAACTGCAGCTTCTAAGCGAACACCGACAATTCGATCAGTTTTAAGAGTTTCAATTAATGTTCCTACTGCTTCTTCTGCTTCATCACCTAAATCTCCTAATGCAGCAGCAGCCGAGGAACGAACTAAAGAATCCCTATCCTCTTTGAGGATTTTTGCTAGTTCTTCAACAGCTTCTTTGGCTTTTATTTCGCCTAATCTTGTAGCAGCTCTTGAGCGAACCCAACCGTCTCGATCCTTTAAATTTCTAATTAGTTGCTCAAGCTGTTTTTCGTCGTAGCTCATTTAATAACCTTCGACTAATCATTTAGTAAACAATCAGCTTACTATAAGAAAAATGTTGTTGAATCATTTTAAAGAGTTTCGACAAAAATAATATATTTTCAAGTAAGAAACTTGATTGTTTGGAAAATTATCGAAATTTTAATGAAGAACATGTAGTGATTTGTCAACATGAAGGTTTTCTCTGTTATTGGGTTCACAAATTCAGGTAAAACAAGTACTTTAATTGAGATAATAAAAGAGCTTGTTAAACGAGGTAAAACTGTACATACTGTTAAAGCAATCCATATAGATGGTTTTAGTATTGAATCAGAAGGCAAGGATTCTTGGCTACATCGAGAAGCAGGGGCAACCCGTACTGCAACTAGATCAAATGTTGAAACAACAATTATGTACCAAAAAGCCATGAGCGCTAAAGAACTAATCCCGTTTTTTGATGCTGACTACTTGATTTTAGAAGGTTTTTCTTCTGAGAAAAAAGTGCCTAAAGTTTTATGTTCAAAGAATCTAGATGACTTGGAAAAATTGCTTGACGATTCTGTATTCGTCATATCAGGAGTAATTAGCAATGAAATTAATGAATATCAAGGAATAAGGATTATTAATAGTCATGATTCTATATCAGAACTAGTTGATTTAGTGGAAAGAAACGTAATAAACAGTTCAAGTGTTTAGAGTTCTAGGTTTTGTTTGAAATATTCAATCAAATCCTTTTTGCGATAGATTTCTCTTGGGAGACCGATGTCTCTTAGTTTATATAACATCTTCAAGTAGTTTGTAGGCAATAAGCCTATTTTACTCAAATTTGTTTCATCCATTAAAAAATCATTAATGGGTAAATCATAGGTAATTTTCCCTTCGTCTAAAGCAATTACTCGAGAGCAATTCTCTAAAATGGAATCTATGTTATGAGTTATCAGAATTATGAGTTTTCCTTCTTCACTCAGGATTCGTATGTAATTAGTCAGATTCTCTCTTTGCTTAAAATCAATTCCTGAAAAAGGCTCATCTAAAATAATTGCTTGTGGTTCTCGGATTAGAACAGTAGCTAGAGCTAGTTTCTGTTTTTCGCCACGACTCAAATTTCTTGGATGAGTGGTTCGATACTGTTCAAGATTAAAGAAACTGAGCATTTCATTTATTCGCGAATCTTGTTCTTTTTTTCCAATTTTTAATCTTAAAAGGCTTAAGGCTAATTCTTTTTCCACAGTATTTGTGAAAAGCATTTGATTTGGATTTTGGAAAACAAATCCAACTTTAGTGGCAATATCAGCAATTGATTTATCAATTATGGATTCCCCGGAAATTTTTATACGACCTCTTTGAGGTTTTAGCATTCCATTTAACAATTTAACAAATGTTGTTTTTCCAGATCCATTCTGGCCAATTATCGCTACTTGTTCGCCTAAATTAAAAGATAATGCAATGTTGTTGAATAATAATGAATCTTTAGTGTAGCCAAAAGACAAACCAGAGACATCAATGTAGCTCATGATAACCACTCCGCTAATATCTTTGTAGCTTCATCAGAGGATGTAGGAATTCTACTTACAGGTAAATTGCTCTCTTTTAATTCATAGAAAAGTGAGGGGATAGTTGCTGGAATTAATCCATTCTCTCTTAGTAATTTAATATCAGTTAGAATATTATTAGGCGTACTATCCGCAATGATTTTTCCATCATTAATTAGAAGAATTCTTGTAGCAATTTGAGAAATAAAATCTAAATCATGATCAATTATGACAATGGTTTTTTGTTCCTGTTGATTTAATTCCTTGAGGGTTTTCATTAAATTTATTTTACTTGTTGTATCTACCATACTTGAGCTTTCATCTAAAACTAATATTTTTGGTTCCATTGTCAGGATTGAAGCTAAGATAACCTTCTGCTTTTCTCCTTCACTCAAATTTGCCGTTTGACGATAACGTAAATGCGAAATGTTAAGTTTCTGAATTATATTATTCAGTTTCTCATCCATTTCTTCTATAGACAATCCTAAATTTTCCATTCCAAAAGTAATCTCAGATTCGACATGAGGAGAAGCGATCTGAAAACTAGGTTCTTGTAATATGTATCCTACCTTTTCACTCATTTCTTCTACAGATGTATCAGCAGTATTTTTACCGTCAATAATTGTTGAACCAGTGAAAATACCCTTGATTGTGTGGGGAATTAAACCATTGAAAAGATAGCAAATTGTACTTTTACCGCTTCCAGTTGGACCAATAATTCCTACTATTTCCCCTTTTGAGATATTGAGAGAAAAATCTTGCAATATTGATTTCTTGGAATTCAAGTATCGAAAATTAACTTTCTCTATCTCAATCATTTAGAATCATTTGATATCCATTTAATAATATATAAAAAATTTTGGAGAGGATGGACGCCAATTATGCGTCCTTATCCTTCATTTGAACACAAAGTTTCTCTGCTAAAACAGTGTAGGCTTTTGCTGCTTTGATAACTTGATCTACCGGAACGTGTTCTATTGGTGTGTGAGAAAATTTCTCATCACCAGGGCCGAAACCAACTACTGGTAGTTTGATATCAAAAATTTCAGAAATATTTACTCCACTATTATATTGACTGACTTTAGCAGTTTTTCCAAAAGCAATATCTCTGGACTCTTGTATAACGGAGATTATTTCCTCCTTTGGATTTACATCATGAGGATTGAAAAATCGTCCCAATTTAATTTCTACATCTTCTTCTTTAAAGTTATTTTTAAACAAGATTTCCAATAATTCACTTCTAATTGTTTCTGGGTCTTCATTTTTAAAGAATTGTCGAACCAACAAAGCTTGACAGAGATTTGGTATAGAATGTGATTCCCCTACAGTATTTGATGTTATTGAACTAATTATCATATTTGCTTTGCCAAACCGTTTATCCTCTGGTAATACAACATTTTCCTTGAGACAATTGATCATTTTATTCATCTTTAAGATAGCATTCTCTCCTTGTTTTGGATTACCAATGTTGGACATTTTTCCTTTTGCAAGGATTTCAAAGGTAGCTTGCCCCGGATGAGCTGTATTTATATCTAAATTTGTAGGAGTACAAGAAACAACAAAATTCGGATTAAGTTCGAATTTCTTAATTAATTGTTTTAAACCAACTGATTTGCCGGTCTTAGTTTTTGCCAAACCAATAATAACAAAATCTCCTTTCAATCTTGCTCGTGCTCTTTTCAATGCACTTCCCGCACTTAGCATCGCAGCTAGAGCAGCTTTTGTATCACATGCACCTCGGCCAGTAATCACTTTACCTCGTGTTCCTAATTTGGCTCCATCAATTTCCTGCGGGTCATAAGGATTCTCCATTGCTCCCTCTGGAACAGTATCGAGATGTCCTACAAGAATAAGCGATTTACCCCTACCTAAGCCTGGCATTATACCAACGATATTATTGTGTTCATCATATTGTACGAGATTGAATCCAGCCTTTTTCATTTCTATAGCCATAAGTGTTGCAAGTTTCTTCTCGTTCCCACTTTGACTTTGGGTTTTAATCAATCGCTTTGTTAAATCTAAAACATTTTGTTCATCTACATACTCCAATGATTTGGACATGACCATTTTCTCCGGTTATCTTATTACTTGAACAACCCACTCTGATATCCTAATAATATAACTTCCAAGATTATTACCCATTACTATGAAAAAAACCTTTTCAACATAAGAATCAATTTTCTTCAAAAGCTAAGGTTATTCGTTCTTTCCCTTTACCCATACTTCTTCTTTTCACTACTTTAACTTTACCAATCTCAGAAGTGTTTTTGACGTGTGTTCCCGCACACGAAGCGTGATCGTAATCATTCACAGAAATTACTCGAAAAGTTTTCACAGATTTAGGCACCATTTGTATGTAATCAGTTTGGTATCCTTTCTCTTCCAAGTATTTTATTGCATCATCCCGTGGCATGAATGTGATTTTAACTGGCAGATTTTTTGCAATAATTTCATTTATACCGTTTTCTATTTTCTTTAAATCCTCTCCAGTGAGGGATTCAATTAAATTAAAATCAGCGCGACCATTTCTTGTGGAGATATTATTTCCAACACATTCAGTGTTATAGTGTTCTTTCATGAATGTACTTAAAACATGAACGGCAGTATGATATCTCATATGAATTAAGCGTTTTTCCCAATCAATGTTACAGGTAACTGTTTCACCTTTGACTGGCAAATTTTCAAAGTCTTCAATGTAGTGTCTTACTTCTCCTGAGTCTCGTTTTACCATTGAAATCGTTATTGTCTGATTACCAAACAGCAATGTTCCAATATCACTCTCTTGTCCTCCGCCTTCAGGATAAAAAGCTGTTTGATCCAATATTACGTAATTCTCACCAACAGCAATAACCTCGGCTTCAAAAGATTTGATGTAATTATCTTCCATATAGAGCATTTTTGTTTGTGCCAATATTCGACCCCAATGATAGTTATCTTTTATCCATCTCAATATTACTTTTCGCATTTAAAATCTAAAGTAATTTTCTAGTGTCTATACTTACCAAGTGAGTGGGTTTTACAATTCACGAGTATCCGTTCTATATTTTTTCAAACATCTCAATGAATTCCCATTCTGTTACTTCTTGGGTGTTTGGGTTTCTTACGTTTTTGACATAAGCTTCCCATTCCATTTTCTTAGTTTTATTATAGATTTCAATAAACTGTGGACCTAGAAAGTCACATAGATACTTGTCGGCATTTAATGCGGCTACTGCTTCTTTCAGATTTCTTGGAACTCCAATAACACCCATTTCCTTTCTTTTTTCTTCAGTTAATCGATCAACGTTTAGAGTTGTTCCTTCTATTGGTTCAATCTTGTTCTTTACACCATCAAGTCCTGAAACAAGTAGTAACGCTAAAAGGAGGTAGATGTTGCTTGCGGAATCTGCTCCACGATATTCTATTCTTGCTGATTTCTCATAACCTGGAATTCTTATTAAAGCAGTTCTATTTGCTATTCCCCAGGAGATGTAAACAGGAGCTTCATGACCAGGTACGAGTCGTTTATATGAGTTTACAAGAGGATTAAATATTGCAGTTAAGCCGGGGGCATGCTTGGTAAGACCGCCTACAAAATGTCGTAAAGTTTCTGAAGGAACACCACCTTCAGCATTAAAGAGATTTTTTCCATCTTTATACAACATATGATGAACGTGTAAACCACTTCCCGCTTCTGATGTATATGGTTTAGGGATGAAGCTTGCTACTAATCCGGCATTCCATGAAACCATTCTTATTATTTGATTAACAGTTTGGACCATATCTGCTGCTAGTAAAACATCTTCCATTGTAAATTCTATTTCCATTTGTGCTGGACCCACTTCGTGATGAAGCATTTTAGGATAGATATCAAAATCCATCATGAAGTCTGTCATTGCTCTTCTAAGCTCGATCTCCGCATCGAATGGAGGAGCACACATGTAACCTCCAACATCAGCTGGTTCTCCATCAGGACTCATAACATAAAACTCGATTTCTGGTCTAACTTTGAAATCGTAACCAAAATCTATTTTCGCTAAATTTATTGCTCTTTTTAAAATACTTCTTGGGTCACTTTGCAAAGGTTGACCATGGATATCATTAACATCACATATAACTCGAGCAATTCTCGGATCCCATGGAAGAACATGTAAAGTTGTAAGGTCAGGAGCAATACGCATATCACTTTGTTGGGTTGTAAGAAAACCTACAGACGAACCATCAATTCCTAAACCTTCCTTCAAATACTTTTCAGCATATTTCTTCGGTACTTCTACCGCTTTTAATTCACCAGATATATTTGTAAATTGAAACTGAACATAATCAATCTCTGAAATAACTTTAGCCATATCCTGCTTCAAGCTTAATTCTACTCCGTTTAAAATCGACTTCTATATCGGAATCAAAGAACAGAAGTTTCTATAAATTAAAGATTTTCACTATGTCACTATTTTTCCTATAATTTTCAAGGGTCGAACTTGCTCCAGAAGGGTTAATGGTGTAATTTAAGCTAAAATCATGAAAACTAGAGACTTAATTTCCAAGAGAAAAACTAATGTTTATTTAATTTGAAAATCAATTACTTCTATCGGCTTATTACTAGTAGTTATTATTTCATCTCCAAAATAAAATAGGTACGGGTTTGTTTGGCAAAAAAGAAACTATCGAAAACTTTTGTTGTTTTGATTGTATTGTTTATTACATTCAATTTACAAATAATTAGTGAGAATACTCTCCTTTCAGATAATGCTGAGGATAATACAAATAATAATTTGTTATTACCACAGGTAAAGAATGAAAACCTCAATTTGAAACTCGAATTTATTGGTTTTAATCAAGCCCTAATTGATGAGGCAGAAATTGAAAGCCAATTATATAATCATTTCAAACATTCCACTTCAATACCTCAGGCTGATCTTTACTTTAATTTTGAGTTCAATTATGCAGAAGAATCAATTAGACAAGCATTAGAAGATTATATGTTATTAACTGGGGTTAATGCTACCGGAGGGGGATATGAGTTGAATGTTACTTTACTTTATGAAGATCTAGCTTCCGGAAATCGTTCTGATATTTTTATGCCTAGAAATGGTCTATCCATAGATGCAGATTTAGTAAATGAATACTTGTATGATAATCTCTATCAGGAACCAGCAGCAGATGAGCCGGGTTATACTTTATACTTAATGAATTACTCAAACTTTGATTCACCAGATCACAATAATGAACACTGGTATGATACCTATAGTGAGAGCATTGATGCTAATGAAACTGTCACCTGGTGGTATTCTGGTTATCGAAATCTCTCTAAAAGAGCTGCAATGGGCTGGGGTGGAGAGTATCGGTTTGCTTATATCGATCTTTCTTCTCGTTCCTGGTATCTTGATTATGTGATAAATGCTTGGGGTGGCTTTGGTATTGGAAATCCGTCTTATTATGAGTATCCGGACTTAGATAATCTAACACAAACCCATGATATAACGACTCCATCAGGAAATGCAATATTAACTGAATATTTGGTAGATTGGATCAATTCCTACATTGGGAACGTGTTCTCTGGTCCTTGTTACGATCCACCTTTAGGCAAATCAATATCACTTCAGGTGAAGGTTCTTAACAATTTAACAGATAATGGGTATCCAGAAGAAGATTTACGATGGTGTATTTCTAAGCACCGTATTTTGAATCAATTAGATAATGACTTTCCGTGGATTGATTGGAGAATCGAAATTGAATGGGTGGAATTAACCGATGAACCATACTTGTTTGATTATATTCAAGATAATACTCAAGAAAACATCGATGGAAAATACATAGAGGTCTCATCAGGACTCTTTACCATCCTACAGAATGAACTAAGTACGCACTTTGATATGTCTGCTGCGGATGAAGTGTTACCATGTTACTTTTTCCTTACAGATAACATAGCGTTTAGATGGTATGGGACTTCTTTTGCTGGATTAGGTGGAATGGGCTGGGAAATTCTGAAAGCATCACAATACAGTTTATTTGAAGATGGAAATGTTTCCGAACCAATGAGAGGTATGTCAGCGGTAATGATTCATGAGCTAGGGCATTCACTAGGATTACCCCATCCCCACAGTTCTTATGGTTGGGGGTCTAGCTTCGTTGAAGATGTCATGAGTTACTTCTCCACAACAGAAAAATTCAGTACATTTTACAAAGATGCTGTAGGTCGTGCTCATGCAGATGCTCATTTCTTATATGGAATTGATGAGTTTGCCAATGCTTATCAGCTCTTTCTAGATGCTGGGAGTCCTTCGGAATATATTGCTGCAGTAGCTCTTATCAATTCAACACTAAACGTAGACTTTCCTCAATATTATCGTGAAATGGATTATGATTTAGCCGCGGCTGCAGGTTTAACAGCTAGAGCTCTTATTCAAGCTTTAATAAGCGATTTACAAGGAACGTTTACACCTACTGAACCTACTACACTAACACCTGCTCTCGGATTTTTAGCTATACTGATTTTCCCTGTTATTATCTTCGTAAACAGAGCAAAACGACGAAACAGATAGGAATTAATAGACACCGTTGTTGGTGTTTATTCTATTTTTTCTCTAGACTATGCGAAATGTTTATTTAAGAAATGATTTGGTTTTATTTCAATAGATATGGAGGTGCTTTGAAGATGATAATGTTTAATTTCCCGTTTAAAATTTTGTCTCCAAGAAGCATCTTTGTGGAAGTCTATTCATAGCTCAGATTGAGCTCTTGATTCTTTCTTAATTTTGCTTTTGTTTTAGACATTTTGAACGAGAACTTTCTGGTAGGTTTATGCTGTTTATTTCTTTGCGCTTTAAATTGCAAGGTGTAACTAGCATAACTAGAGAAGGATAACGAGAACTCATTATCCACTTCAATTACTCCAATAAAATCCATAAGGTGATAAAAATAACAAAAGCAAATAAAAAATCAGATAAATTGTTGAAGAAAAATCAAAAAATAGAAGATGAATTAGAATTTGATGCTGAATCTTTACAAGAAGATCAATTACGTACGGATGATCTCGAAAACGCTGAAAGAGTAAAGATAACTCAGAAAATTAAAGGTACAAAAAGAGTTACCCAAGCCACAGAAAGAGATCCAAAAGAAGCAGTTACAAAATTCGATAGACATATATTCGATCCAGGATTTCTCCAGATGCAAACAAAGGAGATAACCTATAAGCTACTTAGAGAAGAGCTGAAAAAATACGGGATAATCAGCGATTTAGTTGCAGAAGTGAATGCAGGTAAAGAAGCTACTATCTTGGTTGCTCATTTAAGAGGTGCTCCACTAATTGTCAAGGCTTTTCGTTTGCAAAATACATGCCATAACAGATCAAAAGGCAACCCTCAAATGAGGGCAGCAAGCATTGCCCAAAATGAATATGATCGACTGACTCGTGCTTTCAATGCTGGAATGCGAGTGCCAACGCCTGCAAGAAAAATCAATAATATCATAATCATGAGTTTCATTGGTTCTGATTGGGAACCTGCTCCTCAACTTCGAAATTCAATTATTGAGGAACCGGAAGAAGTCTTTGATGAAATTATTGAACAATTAAGAATCATGTACAGAAAAGCAAAGCTTATTCACGGAGACTTCTCGGAGTACAATATTCTTCTACACAATAGTAAGCCAGTAATCATCGACTTCCCACAAGCAATTGATATAAGCTTAGTTACGGCACGATATACTCATATTCGGGAAAAAAACCTACAAGTCCTTCGAAAAGACATAGAAACAATTGGAAAATTCTTTGAAAGAGAATACAACTTGACCTATGATTTCGTTGAAGTGTATCGATATATCGCTGGTAAAGATCTCGATTTCGAAAAAGTCGATTATTCAATTGAAGAGATTGAAAAAATGATTGGTTTTAAAGGATCTCAACCAGTGATTAGAGATAAAGCATTATTATCCAATAACTACCAACAATGATTGGTAGTTCTTTTCACTTTTTCTGTACGTAATAATCAAGAACACTTTGAGTGTCTTTTTTCGATTTCCACTGCCAAGGACTAAATTTATCTAAATTATATTTTCCTCTATATTGTCTAAATAAATGACTCTCTTCATTAAGTATTCATCTAGAGTTGAATCCAGTAATCTTTACTTTTAATATCGAAAATTAAATAGGTTATGAAGATTATTGAACTATATCTTTAGTTTGGAGATAATAAAATTTGTTTGAATCTATAACAGCAATTTTAATGGTTCTTGGGGAATTAATCGATCCGACAACACACATAGTTTCTTATGCTTTTTGCCCGTTCATCTTTGGAGGATCAGCTATTTATGCAATAGTTAGATGGGTAAAATTAGAAGAAAATCAAAAGCGAGAGATAATCTGGTCTATTCTTGTTATAATACTAGCAGTATTAGTACTTGTTTTTGTAGGATTAAACACATTCCTTTGGTTAAACGATATTATGTTTTTCATCTTTATTGTATTACGATTTTCGCTCTTGTTTATTTTAGTAATACTAGCAAACCCATACATCAAATGGGCACCATTAAAAGGACCATTCATAACTAAGGAAAATATGGAGAAAATATAGGAAAATTCTTCTTTTTTCTTTACTTGAAAAAACTAATTAACACCAATAGTTGGAATAAACTATGAAAGACTTCAGCTCAACAATTACTTTTCTTCAAACAGATGATCTTGAGAAAACAACTGAATTTTATGTTGATTTTTTGAAATGCAAGCTAATTGTTGATCAGGGGCAATGTCGTATATTTGAAACTTCTAAGGGAGCTTACCTTGGTTTTTGTTCACATGAGTTCCTTGATAAGGATATAAACACAGTTTGTTTGACTTTTGTGTGTGACTCAACTGAAGAAGTGGATCAATGGTATGAAAAATTAAAAGCCAAAAATGTAATAGTGAAAAACCCTCCAGCAGAAAACAAAAAGTTTAAAATATACAATTTCTTCGCAGAAGACCCCAATGGTATAACGATTGAAATTCAATACTTCTTGCATCCCTTTCCACCTCAAGGATGAGCTAGATTAATGACTGAACTAGAAATATCTTCCGAAAACGAAAATACAATTACAAAAGAGAAAAATTGGAAGAGCTTTTTGAAGATGTATCTAGTTTTAGGTGTATTATTTCTAATCATGTTTACTATGAGATCAACAATGACTAGTCTTCAAATGTTTGTCCCATATATTAGTGCAACAATTGGTGAACCAGTGAAAACAGTTGCTATAATGTTTACGGTTTATAGTGCAACAGCTGCAGTTTTTTCATTACTTGTTGGACCTATTACAGAACGAATTGGGTACAAAATCGTAATGTATACAGGTATGTTTGTTTTTGCAATAGCAATAATGCTTTTAGCTATTGCAACAAAGTTCTGGCTTATGGCATTTAGTCAAGCTATTGCAGGAATAGGAGGAGCTTGTTTTGGTCCTGCAGCTATAGCTTATGCGGGAGATTATTTCCCAAAAAAGAAGCTCTCAACAGCGATTGGGTTAATTATGTCTTCGTTTTATGTGGCAACAATCGTTGCTGTGCCATTAATTGCTCTTGTTGCTGAGAAACTAATGTGGCAGTGGGGTGTAGGAATTATGGCAATTCTAAGCTTCATTGTTTTTGTTCTAGTATTGCTTATCGTTCCCAGAATAAAGGGTAAGGGAATTAAATCAGATGATGATGAAATTGAAAAGAAACCCGTTGATGAAGAAGAAAAAAGTGAAGTATTACCGAATATCCAAGAGAAGCATAATTACTTCACAAGAATGAAACTTGTACTTCGGAATAAATATGCCCTAGGAGTGTTCTTTATTACACTCTTTCAAAGGGGAGGATTATTTGGTATGATTACTTTGCTATCAACATGGCTAATTCAAGAAAACTTCTGGAATGGATTCGAATATGGTCTTAGTAAAACAGATGTTGGTTTAGTTTTCTTAGGAGGAGGTATTGCAGCCTTAATTAGTAATACAATTTTTAGTTATGTTGCAGATAAAACAGGAAAGCGGAGAATTATCATAACTGGAACAATCCTCACAGGCATATCCATAATTCTTTTCCCATTTTTAGGAGAAATTACCCGCAATATTCCTTTAGCAATTAGCGGTATAATTATAGTAAATTTCTTTGCGGGAATATCAATGGGTAGTTATAATGCTTATATTACACAAGTTGTACCAAAATCAAAAGGTACAGCAGTTGCAATAAATAATGCTTTTGGACAAATTAGTCTACTAATGGCAAACGCACTTATTGCTTCTTTTGTTTGGAATTTATCAGAAAATTTCGCTTATTGTGGTCTTGTTGCTCTAGGATTTTATATAATTACTGTAATCTTGATGTTCATTTTTGTGAAGTCTGATGATTTCTTTGAACGTATAAACTCGGAGAAGAATCCTAGTTAACATATTTTTAATTTATTCTCGAAAAACACAAAGTTATTTGATATGAAATACATATACATTGATGAACAGTATGAAATTTGAGGGTATTAATTGAAAATTAAAGGTGAAGCTATTAACAAACTCGATTTATTCAGCGGTTTTTCAAAAACATTAGGAACAGCAAATTCACTTGATGAAATTTTCAAGAAAACAATGGCTATTTTTGAGAGTAACTTTACCTATGATTCAATAATTATCTTTGTTATTGATTTTACTGAAAAGATGCAAGAAAAGGTAAAAACAGGAATTAGGACATTCAGACATATACCTTCTAAATCATTGGATAATATAAAATCACTTACAGAAATCCTTCAAGGAAAAGGAGTAATGCAGATTAAAAATTGGCAGGAAGAGAAAGAACTCCAAGCTATCTTTTTTGAATCCGATCTAATAAAATCAGTTCTACTAATTCCTTTACTTTCCAATAAACAGATATTTGGTTTTATTACTATTGGGGAATCCTCTGATTACACTTTTTCAGACAATGAAATTATACTTTTTGAGACAATAGGACATCTTGTTAGTTACAATGTCTGTCATTTTCTCTTCCAAGAAAATATGCAAAAGCAAAACAATGAATTAAAAGAAATCACAAAGCGAATGAGACATGATTTTGCTAATGATTTACAATCTCTCTCTATGGCTCTAGAATTACTCGCAACAACAAATTTGAGTGATGACCAAGAAAAATATGTTAGAATTCTTGAGAAATCAAAAAATTCTGCAATAGTAAAATTGCAAGAGCTGAAACAGTTAAAGGATAAGTATGAAAAAGATGTTGATTTCTTTATAGGCATACCACTTGAGTAATTTGGGAATAGATTATATAATTCTACAATTAGAAGCTAAAGAAAGGTTTTTTAGGATTTTCAAACGATGAAAACTAACTCTTAAGTGAACTAGGATTCATAATATCTTTAACACTCCTTCAAGAGATTAACAGAAATACAATGAGGACGAAATACATGAGTCAAGTAAAAGCTGATAGTGGTACAGTTATTCTAGATCAAAATGGCGCGGAGATAGGAGTAATTAAGAAAGTTTATTCTGAGAACCTAGCACGACTTGAATTAGTCAATTCAGATTCCATTGCACTAGATTTAGTTCTAATAAAGGATATTGAGACATCTGGCAGAATTCTCAAAAAGAAAAGTGCTGAGCTTTTGCCTGAAGCTGAGAAGTTCATTAAAGGAGCTACTGTTAACTTAAACGAAATGACTTACAATGGAATAGAACTTATAATTGATCACTTGATGACCAAGGAAATCAAGAAAGCTCTTCAACATTTTGAATTCGACATTCTAAATAGGGTAATCACACCTGAAGCAGTTTCTTACTATGAAATACTAGGATTAATTAGAGGTATTGAACTCGCAGGTAAAACACCTCAAGATTTTATTGTGAAAACAACTTTCCAAGCTAGTGAATTAAAACCTGAATTGAAAAAAAGAGTTCCCCCAGAAATTGTTGTTGATAAGTTAAATCAAGAAAAAGCATTTCTTAGAATTCTCTGGAACTTTGCGAGAATTGGTGTGGCACAAGTAGTAAAATTGAAAGAAATTAATTTGGTTAACGCCGCAATAGATGCTCTTTTCGAGATTGGGTTAAAACATCTTGAAATTGAATCGAAAACAGCAACAACAACTGACATACTTCACTGGCAAAACAGAATTGAAGATTGTATCGTGAAATATATTGTTATGTTGATTAACTCTTTAGAAATTGAAACCCAAGAAGAATTTCTGAATAATTTGAAAGAGAAATTACTTGAAGATCTAAAGAAAATGAAAGTCAATGGTATGATAAAAGAACATGCAATAAGTTCAATTGAAGCAATTGAATTAACCAAGTATGAAAACCTTAAACAAATTGAATTCATATATTCCGGAATTAAGGGATTCAACCTCAAAGTAATGTCCGAGAAACAAGCTATGAAGGATTTGAAGGACATTGTGAATCTATTCTTAGAGGAAGACGAAACTAAAAGCATTATGAATCTCCAAAAAGAAATAACAAAATTTGCTAAAGAGGTAAGAGATGTTTCTAAAGAATTCTGTAATATACTGTTTGAAATCTCTCAATATCTCAAAAAGATTGAATATGGTGATAGTAAAGTAAATGATTTCTATTCAGTCTTGATGGATAAAATCCATAATGGGAAATATTTTGATTTAAGTCATATTCTCAACAAAGTAAGTAGAATTTACTTAAAAGAAAAATTATAAGAGGAAAAAAATAACTCATTGAGATATTCTTAATCCTCAGATTTCTCTAATTTTCTTGTACCACTAGATCTTAGACGTATTTTGTAAGCTTTTCCAGTCTTAGTTTTAGCTAAGCCACCTTCAGAAGTTTCCTTGATTTCACAAGGCATCATTTGACCAATATCATCCATAGCTATTACTACTTCATCAAATGGAATATTGCTTTTAACACCACTAAGAGACATATCTGCAGCAAGAAGAGCCTCAGCAGCCATCATGCCATTTCTTTTAATGCAAGGTGTCTCGACTAAACCAGCCACAGGATCACAAGCTAAGCCTAGAGAATTCTTTAGCATTATAGCAGCAGCATTAACAGCTTCCTCAGCAGTTCCACCGGCTATTTCAACTGCTGCTGCAGCAGCCATAGCAGCTGATACACCAATTTCTGCTTGACACCCGTGTTCAGAGCCACTTGTGGATGCTTTTGCGTCACAAACTAAACCTATGAGACCAGAAGCAAATAAGCCTTTAATGATCGCTTCTTCAGATGCATCACAGATTTCAGCAGCAGTATAGACAACTGCGGGAACGACACCAGAAGAACCAGCTGTAGGTGAAGCGACAATGACGCCCATTGAAGAGCTATATTCTGCGACTCCTATTGCCCGAGCAGCAACTTTCAAAATATTTTTACCTGCAAGAGATTTTCCTTTCTTTGATTTAGCAAGTATTTTTTTCGCATCTCCACCACTCATGCCACTTGGAGATCTCTTTGTTATTTTAATGCCTTCTTCTATTGATTTTACCATGACTTCCCAAATACGTTTCATTGCAAAAACAATATCTTTAGCACTTGATTCTTGAACAGCTACCTCATGTTCAATCATAATTTCTCCAAGAGATTTTTCTTCTTTTTTCGCTTTTTCTAAGAAAGGTAATACACTATCAACTGTCATTAGAACATCTCCTCTCCTTCGGTTAAACTTGGTAATATTCTTACCATTTTCATACCATCAATTTTCTTTAGTTTCGTTTCTAATTCCTTGGGACTTTTTTCTTCAATTTCAATAGTAGTTAATGCTTCGTCTTTTTTCGGAATATCTTTACTTCTAATTGTTAAGATATTTAAGTTAAAAGAAGAAATTGCTCCAGTTATTTTCGAAAGCGTACCAACTAAGTCACCATGACGTAGAATTATAGTTTCGTTTGAACCCGTTATTTCGGTTTTGAAGCCCATTATCTCTCGAATAACAATATCTCCACCACCAACAGATTCAGCAATTACATAAATGGAATCATCTTTCCCTTCATTAACTACTATTTTGATACTATTAGGGTGATAACGTTTACCTAGCTTGATTTTTTTGAATCGAATTTTTAATCCAGCTTCTTTTGCATATTTATCAGCTTCTTTTATTCGTTCGTCAAATGTTTTAAATCCTAATAATCCGCCAATTATTGCTTTGTCACTTCCATGACCTCGCCAAGTATCAGCGAATGACCCGTGAAAATAGACATCTACTTCTTCTGGCTGTTTACCATAAAGTAATCTTGCAGTTCTCCCAATTCTTACAGCACCAGCTGTATGCGAACTGGAAGGGCCAACCATAATGGGCCCCAGCAATCTAAATACACTTTCATCTGTCAAAAATTAATTCCACCGTAAATCTATACTACAAATAGTGTAATCTATTTCTCATATAAAGAATTGGTGTTTACAAGGAGGAGAGGAGTTACTCTCCGCCAGCGATTTTTGCATTAGCAATTCGAATTGCAGGGGAAATAGATCCAGACTCATTAACTACTTCCTTAGATATTGCGTTAATGTTTTTCAACAAATCAAAAATATTTGTTCCTACCATAGTTTCCTTTAGAGGATGACTAATTTCTCCATTCTCGATTAAGAATCCCTGATCAATTAAAACAGAAATATTGGGGGAACCAGATGAAGGCTCGAGTGAACTATCCTTCAAGTACAACCCTTTCTTAGTTTCAGCTATTATTTCATCTACAGCCCATGATCCAGGAGAAATTTGGATTTGTGTCAAATCTGGATGGGGTTTACTACTTAAACTTCCTTTGGAAGCATGCCCTGTATTTTTTATGCCTAAAACATTTGCACAATAGGAATTTGAAAAGTAAGCTTTCGCAACACCCGCTTCAATCAAGGTTAATTCTTTATGAGGAACACCTTCATCATCGAAATTTGATGAGCCAACCCCGCCAAGATACAATGGATTATCGATTAATGTGATTTCTTCGTTGGTTATTTGTTCACCTAATCTATCTTTGAAGTATGCCGTGCCTAAAATAACTTCAAAGGCATCTAATCCAGCACTAATTATTGATGAAAGAGTATCAAGAGATCCTCTGTAATCCAAGATAATTGGTAATTCTTGACTTTTTATCTTCTTAGAACCTAATAGGGAAATAGCATTTTCAGATGCAGTACTACCCATTCTTTCTGGATCAAATTCCTTTACTGATCTAGTTTTTTGATAATCCCAGGAGGTTGCAATATCATCTTTCTTTTCTGCTTTAACGAATATTACTCCAGATAAAGAACTGAGGTTTTGTGTGACCTCGACTCCTAAACTATTATAGATTGTTTCAGTCGCATGTGATCGCGTAAGATTTCCGCTAACTACTACATCATGTTTTTCCAGTGCACTATCGATAGCATGAATAGCCATTTCAGTTAATTTATCAGCTGATAGATTACTTACTCCCTCATTTGATAATCCATCAATTGCAGGGTATTTTTCAAAAGGACCAGGTAATGTTTTGAATAATTTATCTGGGGGTGAGAGTTTACTAAGTTTTACGGCTTTGTTAACGATATCTTTTGTTGAATCCTCATCAATTAGTGATGTTGTTGCAATGCCAAGACCCTTTTTTGTATAAGCTCTAACACCTAAACCAGTTACAGATTTACTCTCTGAAGCCTTAATAGCATTCTTTTCTAATTGTACAACATCTGAATATCCTTCTAACACAAATAATTCTACTTGATCTGCTCCTTTTTTCAAACCGTAGTTTATAGCTTTGTGATAGTTGTTTCCCAAGTCTTCATTGCCCTCCAACAACTATTTCCTTTACAGCTATAGGTGGACCACCCGCATGAACAGGAACCCATTGTGATTGTTTACCACAAGATCCTGGAAAATCAAAACGCAGATCTTTCCCTACAGCAACAGTTCTTTGCAGAACTTCTAAGCATAATCCACTCATGCTGACATTTTGAATTGCTTCTGCAAGCTCGCCATTTCTTATAATGTGTCCACCTTGTGCTGAGAAATAGAATTCACCTTTTGCAGTATCTACATAGCCACCATATGACTTCTCGAGATAAACACCGTTTTTAATTAATTCAAGCAATTCTTCAAAAGATGAATCTCCAGCATCTATGTAGGTATTTCCCATTCGTACAATTGGACGATAATTAAAATTCATAGCTCGAGCTGCACCATTTGGTTTTGCATCCATTTTTGCAGCCGTTTCAAGTGAGTGCAAATAACCAGTTTGCACACCATCCTTTACTAAGTCTCTTTTTATTGCCTTAGTTCCCTCAGAATCATAAAAATAACTACCACGTAAACCAGGTAAAGTTGGATCATCATAAATATTGATCAGTTCACAACCAATTTTCTTTCCCATTTTACCTTCTAAAATAGAATCCTTTGCTAAAATAGCATCTGCTTCTTCCGCATGTCCAAAAGATTCGTGAACATAAACACCAACCAAAGATTGATCCATAACAATATCCATTTTCCCACTTGGAGGTTTTTTGGCTTTCAAAAGCTCAATTGCTCTTTTCGCTAATTGCAATCCATCTTCTGTAACATTAAGTTTTTCGACTTCCTCCCATCCATTGGTAGTACCCATTGCACTGTACACATTTTGCATTGTATCTCCTTCTCTCGAAGTAGCCATACAAGCAAGATTGAGATTTCCATATTCTGTTTCTACTTTGGTTCCTAAGGTATTCACTATAATTTCTTTTTGAAACCATTCCTTTATTGATGCATTTGTAGAAACGATTTTATCCGAATACTCTCGAGTAACTTTTTCATATTCTTGGACAACTTCATACTT
The DNA here is from genome assembly GCA_030671945.1 of Candidatus Heimdallarchaeota archaeon. Lineage (GTDB taxonomy): Archaea > Asgardarchaeota > Heimdallarchaeia > JABLTI01 > JABLTI01 > JABLTI01. The sequence goes on along the minus strand of DAOVHJ010000002.1, from coordinate 7,616 downwards.
TTGTTCAATCGATATATCTCGAGGATTTTTCTTATAGTTTACTTTATGCTTCCCAACAACTGCAAAATCTTCAATCATCATACCTTTTTCAGTTGTTTTTTTAGCAGTTGCTTGAGCAACCTTTATGGCTTTCTGTAATGCTTCTTCGATTTCAGTTAAGTCGAAACTAACAATTGATACAAAACCCCATCCACCATCAATTAATGCTCTAATTCCCACACCAATTTCTTTTTCGTAATTTATTTGTTCAGGTCTACCATTTTGTATTGTAATTAAAGTTCCAGAACCCTTCTGTAATCTGATATCAGCAAAATCTCCCGTTTTAAAACTATGTTTCTCTAAAATGTGTTTAATTTTATCTAACATCTAAACCACTAGTGCCACTGGGTCGCATGTATTCATCGCTTATGACCATTTTTCTCAACTAAAATCTTTCTATTGTGCCGAACTTTTATCGATTTTTATCAGTTCAAGAAAATTTGAACTGCTGGTTCAAGATTTCTTAAAATAAACGATTAAATAGTAAGATGGTTATCTAAGTAAATAGACTTAATCGTGAACTTAAGATTATAAAAACAAAAAAAAGTGAAAAAAATGAAAAGCAAGACTTTGAAACTCTCAATTGCTTTGTTCGTCTCATTAATATTTATAATGTCAAGTGTTTCAACAGCTGAAATAAAAAGTTCAACTTTAGAAACAGGATCTATGGTCATTCAAGCTATTGATGATCCACGGACATATAATTCATCCAGATATGTGGAATCAATTAATATTCATCCAATGAGAAGCTCAGCAGTGGGAATTAATATGGATCTTTTAGGTGGAACAATAAATCTACCTTTTGATTTATCGGCACTGACAAATCTTGTCGGATTACAACTTGTCGTTTCCAACCAAAGAGCTTGGAGACAACATAGCCAAAGAAGATTTTGGGATGTTCCTGATGGGGCAACATTATTACTCGTTTTTAGAGGTTTGACTCTTCAAAATGCTAGAGTTGCAGCGTTTAACACCAAGAGTGCTTTGGAAAACATATATGGTTTCAATCTCCATTTAATTTTTGGAGAATGGGATAACAGCAATCAGATGGCTATGTTTGTTTATCATGGACAAGTTTCAGAAGGAGCTTATGCATCCTTTGTTGATGAATACGTCAGTTATGTGCCAAATGATGGATTTGGTGAGGGATTAACTTCATCAGTTTTGTTACAATCGCCAGTTACAGCTATGTCAATTGGTGTATTACACCAACGATTCCCAGCATTAGGTTTAACCACAGAATGGATACCTATGCTAAGTGCAGCTTGGATTGATCCAGACGGGTTGGTTAAGGCTGGAACTGAAGTTGATATGGACTTGTCTAATATAATGCCAAGTTTTTCACCTATTGAAGGAGCATCTTATGCAGATGCTAGTATTATTACTATGAAACTTCCTTATGTTGTAGAGGTCCTCGAAGTTGTTCCTCGCACAGATAATAAGTATCCTCACTTAAAGGGATACTTTGAGTGGATTGTAAAAATGGATCTACCCTTATTCAATATATCAATAGATCATTCGTATGCCGACATACATGTGAAATATGATTTCAACCTGACTAATCTTCAATACTACCCTCAAGTTATTGGCGAAATGACAATAGCATCAGATCTTCCGATTCTGGAAGGAGATGACTTAATGTATAATTTCACTTTTGAGAATGTTGGTAATGAACCAGCATACGATATTGAGGTAGTCTATGGAGAATTCGCTAAGAATGAAACACTCGGAATTCAACTACCTTTTGCTAAGGCAGGATTAACTTTCAATATTGACAAAATTATGTATTACAATACAGTTACAGATATACTATCAGATACTGTAGCTTCAGGTCCTGAGATTGTTACAATTAGTGGATGGTTTTTCAATACAACATTAGGTGATTGGGTTGGTAACAACCAAGTTTTCACTGAAAAACAAATGGATGAAATAGATGATTTAATTCTTAAAGATGAAACTTATTTAAATCTTGACCCAATGAACTTTACTACAGTTAATTTAGATGATAATACCATTGGTCTCAATGCAACAATTCCTATTCTCAATCCAGGTGAAAACACTACATTAAGTTTTGCCGTTAATAATTTCCCAAGCGATACAGAATATATCTATATTCCAGTTCAAAATCCATTTAATCAATCCGAAATTTTTGTAGTAAATATGACCATTGTAGACTATTTACAAATTCTTGGTTCAACTCTTCATATGCCTGAAGATCAATTGACTTGGACACATTTATTCCTTGAACCTGTAATGGGTACAGCTTTCGTTTACGAAGATGCTGATGGAATAGAATTCATGGGTATAACTAATGGATTAGTCATTCAACTTTATGATGATGAAGCCGTTTTAGTTGGGAAAGTAACTCTGGATAAAGACATCTACCGTTTTGGTGAAAATGCTACCTTTACTCTTGAATTAACAAATGTAGGTGATGCTAATGCAACAAATGTTAACTACAGTTTTGGACATGCTTTCGTTACAGATACCTTTGATTTATCTTATGTTAATCTTATTCCAGGAAGTGAAGGTGTAATACCACTTATTGAGCCTGGTGAAACAATTGTAGTACAACACGAGCAGCCAGTAATTACTAATGTTGGATTACATCCAGTATTTGCAGTGTTTAATTACACAAGTGATGAAGCAGCACATCCGAAGTACGACATCTTTGGTCAAGTTGGTCATCCTGCAGTTGCTAGCAGCATGGATTTTGGTATAGTTTTACCACCCGCAGGCAAAGAGGATAGACAAGAAGCCACATATCCAACACCAGAAGTAGAAGTAGTTATAGAGTTACTTGGATATACCCCCGAAGTCACAGAGGTTGGTGATGAATTACTAATCAGATATACCATTACTAATGTTGGCGATGAAGACACAAACATCATTATGTTGCAAAGATTCCCGATAAATGAAGAAACAAATCGTATGTTACTAAAACCATCCACCCCAGCGAATGAGGTAAATATCACAATTGATGGTGTAGCAGTAACAGATTATTCGGTTACATTCGTCGATGATGTCCTTATAGGAATGCCTTTTGCAGTTTTATCTGAAGACATTGATTGGCGTCGTAGTGATGTTTATGGAGTTCCACTTGCAGTGAATGAGACTTTAATTGTTGAATTTAGTGTTGAAGTTAACAGTGCAGGAGAAGTTTACTTACCACCCGCAGAAATACGTTATAGAAGTGAATACGAATTACCTGATACCAATGCTATCAATGAGGAAAGAAACACCGCACCAATTACAAATGAAGCACCTGCTCCTGAAAGCTTTGCTGCAGCATGTGGCGTTAGAAATATTCTAGAATCTTCCATTTTACCAGAAGATAGTCCAATAGACACTGGCGAAAGTTCCACAAATTCTTGGGGTTCATATTCAGATAGTTTATCGCTACTTTTCCAAAGTGGTTTTAATATGAGCTTCATCTACATTGGAGCTGGTGTGATTGCAGTTACTGGTGTAGCTGTTCTAATTTACTTCACAGCTAATGGTAAGAAAAGATAATCCTCGAGTCTTTCACCATGAAAAAGGAGTCTTTTTTTGACTCTTTTTTCATAACATATTTTTTTTTATTTTCTGCAAATCCTTTTTGTTCATTTCTTGTTCCCTACCGAAATGATTTTGAGCTAATTAATCATTATTCCTATTGAGGATTTACAAAGATGTCAAAGAAAGCGGTTAGTTCTGATTATTTGCGTGCCAGAGATTTAAGTGAATTGGAAATAAAAGTATATTCAACTGTTCTTGGCTTAGGCAGCGCAACAATTGGAGAGATTAGTTTAGCCAGTAAAATGGAACTACCTGAAATTTATATTAAAATTAAACAACTAGAAGAAATTGGGTATATTAAACAAATTCCAGGCAAGGTTCCAAGATATATTGCTATGGAACCATTCCTAAAGAATTATGCTCAAGTTACTTCTCAAGTAAAATTAGGCTTAATTAAAATTCGAGATAATTTTCAAACCCAAGCAAGCGGATTTGATACCAAGGTTAAAACAATAGTACCTGGTCTTGCAGATTTTTGTGAACGAGAGAAAACTGTCCGCGTTAGTGAATCATGGAAAAAAATGGATCGATTAGAGGAAATTATCAACCAAATGATTGATAACAGCTATCTCCAACTTAGCCATTTAGCAAATACAATTTCTACTTGGCCAACTCAGAGTATAGAGAAAACTATACCAGCATTTGCGGATGATTTAAGCAAAAGTAAAGACACTTTTGTGTCTGCTATTTCGAAGTACGCAGATTCTCTTGTTATTGACTCGAGAGATATTCGAGATAAACTCGAAAAAGCTACTATTCACCACAAAATACTCGTTGCTGAACGTTTGGAGAAATTGAAAGGTGATATTAATAATTCAATTACAGAGTTGCGAGATAATATTGTGAAAAAGAATTTCGCCACTTCATCTAGTTATAGTGCAAATTTAGATGAAAAAGATATTTCTGCTCGCGAGAGTGCAGCTGAATTAATCAGTGGTCTTATCAGAAATGTTGTTGTTCTTGCTCGAGAGAAACCAGGAGATATTAGTAGTGATACTGCACAAATGATCAATAATTCCTTAGGACCACTCTTTAGAACCTTTGATTTCTTGCAGAATGAAGTGAAAACGACCTTGGTGACATTACTTGAGGATAATTCTGATGAAGTTTCTAAATTTGTCAGACATGTAAATAGCTTGGTTGATGGTTCAGTTCCAGAGGTTTTAGATATCGTCACAAATCATCTTGAGGAGAGTCGTGATGAATCCGCTAGATTCATTGATCAAAAAATAACTGATCCTTTTAAAGAGCTTGAAAAAATGAAGGGAGATATTACTCAAGATATTGTTCTTTTCAGTGAGAATATTATAAAAGAAGCGCTTAAACAAGATGAAGTTGCTAAAGCTTCAATTTCTGAACGTATGGCAAGAAGTGAAGAACGTGTTGAGCTAGCTAAATTCGAGGTAAAAGATGCATTAAACCTTTCGAGAGTGGAAATGGAGGACATTATTCAAACTCTGATTAAGAATGTGATCAATGAGAATTCAGCTAAAGTTGAGAATATAGCTCAATTACTAACTGATGCTGGAACTCAACTTGAGAACACACTAGGAAATACAATCTATCTTTTAGATAATTCCCAAAAAACATTTGATGATATGCTTGATATGTCAGAAAAAATCATGCCTGTTGATGAATTGGAAATAGAATTCATTTACGGTAATGAAAGCATTGAAAGATCTATGAGAGACATGCTTCTTCGTACGAAAGAAGAACTAATCTTGATTTCACCATCAATTAATACCGAATACTTGTATGAGATAGAGAAGCAACCACAAGTAGCTAATTATCAGATTGTATCAAATTTCAGAGAAGAAGATATAGGACTACTCACTTCCTTAGTGAAGCGAGGAAACGTCAGCACCATGAATTACAAAGGAATGGATTATTGGATTGCTATAAGAGATAATGAAGAAATAATATATGCCCCAAAAATTCATCCGGAAAAAAATATTGCCTTTTATACAACAAATCCAAATTTCTTCAAATTATTCTTTGATCTAACCAATCAAAACGTTTTTGCTAAAATGAAAGCTCAAGATTTCCAATCTTAAAGCTTTTATTTTCATTCTTTTTAATATATCATCCTTATAACAATAGAGCTTATATATTAGTAATAAAACACTGATTATTGAAAATAGAGTATTTATTATGTATTCGTTAGTTGGAGGAAATAAAAGATGCCCAGAAAGAACGAGAAATCCAGTGAATCAGCTAGTATGATGGCTGAGCTCTACGAATTAAGTATTCCAGGTCAATTAATTGGTAAAGAGGTTATTGATGCATCTGCAAGGAAAATTGGTGTAGTTAGAAATGTGAAGTTAACATTTCCACCTGCAAAGATTAATGTTATAATTAAAGGATTAGATGTTGAATTTCAAATACCAATGGATTCCATTTCTACAGTCGGCGGTGTAGTTCAATTGAAAGAAGCAATTAAACAAGCTGAAGAACTAGAAATTCGTGATGTTGCTAGACTAAGAGAAGAAATTGCTAAAGAAATATCTGCTTATTTGAGTTAAACCAATTTTTAATACCGAGAAATTCCTCCTTTTTCCTATACTTTTTTTCTTAGCTTCAGTTTTTCCTACAAAAAAACATCTAAAAAGGGATTTTAACCATTAATATCTAGATAAGAACATATTTGCCTTTAGAACAGTGGGAATCTATTCCACGCCTGTTTCATAAGGAGGTAAGCAATGTGTCTGAAAACAACGAGAGAATGCTTAGAGAGGAAATACGAGCAGCAGTTAATGAAAAGGATTATACAGTAGCAGTCGAGAAAGCTGAGCAAATGGCTAATCATTATGAGGAAATTGGTGATGCTAAAAAAGCCAGAGAATCCTGGATTGAAGCCGCCAGATTATTTCTCGAATGGTCAAAATTCCAAAGAGAGAATAGAACTCATAAGAATTCAGCAAAATCACTAGTATTTGCTGCGGATATTTTCAGTAAATTAGGTATTGATACTGAAGCTGCTCAAGCAATTGATCTTGCAGCACAAGATTTAGCTTTAGCAGGTGACGAATATATTGTTTGGAAACAGCCTATTGGTGCGGGGGTATGTTTTGCTGCATCGGCAATATTATTTGTGCTGGTTTCTCAAGAAGAGAAAGCTCAACAAGTAATCAGTCAAGTAAGAACAAGACTCGATGCACTACGTCATGACTCCACTGCAAATTCGTTAATGGATTTGCCTATTCAACTCATACATGCAAAAACTAACCTTGACATACGTTTATTGAATAACGTTAAAACTATGGTTTATTCAAGTCTAATACCTGCTTTAACCAATAGTGGTTTAGCTGAATTCGCTTCTTATATCGAAAGAACGATTCTAGGTGTTGAAAATTACATCAATGCCACCCAGAAATATCCTGTGATTGAATATGATATAAAGATGAAGGGTGAAGTGAAAGTTGATGAAGCCTTTGACATTGAAGTAATGATAAAAAATTCTGGAGAAGATACTGCTTATAATATTGAGCTTGAGATGGTTCCTCTAAAAGAAGTATCTATTGTCAGAGAATTTAGTAAATTAAAAGCAAATGATTTAGCACCAGGTGCTTCTGTAGCATTAACATGGCGATGTATTGTAAAAGCAAAAGATCTTATCGAAGAGAGTAAACAAATAAATATTTCTGCAAGATTAAGCTTTTCAGATTCAAAGAAACTTCGTCAAACACTAACTGTAAGTCCAATTGCCTTTTCAACTCTTAGTACAAAGGAACAAGACCAGATAACTATGGAGCTTGACATTATCAAAGACAATATTCAAAAAACAAAAGAAAAAGTCCTACCTGCAGCAGGAAAAGCTGGAGAAAAAGTTGTTGCTAAGATATTTGATATTATTGAACAACTTGTGGATCAAACTGATGGATTTATTGAAGCTGGTGCAATTCAAAACGCAAAATCTTGGAATAAACTATTACAATTACAATTAGAATTAATTGGTGATATTCCAAATCAAATTGATTTTGACAAAGATGAAGATAAAGACAAAGAAGAAAAGAAAGATT
>DAOVHJ010000228.1 GCA_030671945.1 Candidatus Heimdallarchaeota archaeon | reverse complement strand
CAAATCAAAAAACTGATGGAAATCTTTTGGTTCATAGACCCTAGCCTGTGTTGATTTTACTTTGCCAACTTTCTCCTTTAAACGGAAGTACAATTTTTCAAACCACTTTACTTTCACAGCGGATGTTGTTGCTTTTGTATCATACACTCTTATTACGAATTTGTCTAAAGAAATTAATCTATGAAGTGGAGTATTTGTTTCTCTTGCTACAGCAGTTGAAGTATCTATACCATGTTGTTCTGGTTCGTGGAAAGAAAATCCTGCTTCGTATCCTGCTGCTTTTCCAAGCTCCATCATCTTTTTCCCCATAGCTTTCGCGATACCTTTTCGTTGGTGTTTCTTATGCACTGCCAGCCAAGATGGTATTGCTGTTTTGTATTTTTTACCAGCAATTGACAAATTTTTGTTTATTGTTCCTAAGAAGCCCACGATTTCATTTGTTGGTTTGTGTCTTGCTCGTACAAATAAATCCCTTACAGTTCCTGGTGCACCAAAAATTGTTTTGAAGGTTTGTTCGGTAAAAACTAATACCGCTCCTTCATCTAGAGCTGCTTCATCAGAAAGAAACGCTCCTGTTATTAGCTCTGCAGTTTCCTTGATATCTGAATCATGCAAAGTGAATTGCTCTATAACATAATCACTATCTAGACCTGCCATTTCTATCTCCTCATAAATAATGAACTATTTTGAATATTGTAGCTTTGAAGTAAATCGAATACTGTTTTATAAATTTTATATCAAAAAAGAGTGATTTCTGTCGTTAATCGAATAATCCTTCCACACTTAGATAGCGTTCACCAGAATCAGCAAGAATTACTACAATTTTTTTAGCACTACTTCCCGGCTTTTGGACTATTTCTTGAGCTGCTTTACAAGTTGCTCCAGAACTTATCCCTACAAGAATACCTTCTTTTTTCGCTATTTCTCGGCACATCGAAAAAGCATCTTCTTCTTTAACCAAAACTATTTCATCTATTATCTCTTTATTCAATGTTTCAGGAACAAATCCCGGGGCTGTTCCCATTAGTTTATGTGGTCGAAAAATCCCTTTGGAAATATATGGAGATTCGAAAGGTTCAACAGCAATTAATCTCACAGAAGATTTCTTCTCCTTTAGATATTCACCTGCTCCACAAATTGTACCACCTGTCCCTAAACCTGCAATGAGAATGTCTATTTCACCATTTGTGTCAGACCAGATTTCAGGTCCAGTGGTTAGGTAGTGAGCTTTTGGATTAGATTGACTAGTGTGTTGCCCCACATAGAAATAATCCGGATTTTCTTCTAATAATTCTTGTAGTTTCTCTCGAGAACCTTTAGTCCCTAACTCTTTAGGAGTGAGTATCAATTCAGCTCCAAGAGCCTTAAGGATTTGACGACGTTCTATACTTTGAATTTCAGACATAACAAGAATAGGTTTGTATCCTCTTATTGCAGAAATGTAAGCAACAGCAATTCCTGTATTTCCACTGGTACATTCAACTACTGTGTCTCCAGGTTTTAGTCTCCCTTCTGCTTCAGCATCCTTAAAAATCTGAAAAATTGGACGATCCTTGATGCTCATTGGATTCAGATATTCACATTTACCAAGAACATTTCCTTGTGGAAAGAGTCTCCTAAGTTCAATTAATGGTGTGTTTCCAATTAAATCTGTAATATCTTTAGCAATTTTCATCTTAAATTTCTCGGCAAACTATTTTGAATAGTATTTATCCACTAAATGCTCATAAGACCTTTTCTCTAATTCCTCTAGATAAGCACTCTTTTCTGTTTTAACAAAATCCTGTATCACTTCTCGAACTTGATTATTTGTGGGAATATCTGAAAAATCATCATCTTTTAATTTTCCGAAATCCCTTTTCGAGTTTTCAGCGAGTTTAGCTGCTTCGCTAAATGCATTGACTTCATATCGGGGTTCGTATAAGATACTCCCTTTGAGATAAACGATTCTCCATAAAAATTCCGCTAAGAGGAGATTAGTTTTTATTCGTCCTTCAGGAACAAATCGCTCAGCTGTATAATCCAAACCTAACTCATATCCAAATTTGTAACCTCTTTGGAGAGACCATATAAGTCCAAGTTTCTGTGCTTGCTCCAAATCCAATTGACCATACTTGTTATTGTTTCCATACAACAACTCATATTTTGGATAAATTTCAGGATAATGCTGCTTCAGTGTACTCATAAATTCATCCTTATTTCGACCAGGTTTCAATGTTAAACCATTGGCATAAATAAATTCAACATTGGCAGCTTTTGCACTTTGATAAATTGCTTGAATATTTTCATCTGTATTACCAATGAAGGGGAGAGAAGGGTAACAAAAAACACCGGAATGAATGCCTTCTTTACGAAGAATGCGAATAGCTTCAAACCGTTCCGGAGTAGTACTCGCTCGAGGTTCAAAGATCTTCTGAGCTTTCTCATCATGCAATGTTATTGTAAAATTCACGCAGGCATATGATTCCTTGTTAATCTCCTTAATTAAATCAATATCACGTAAAACAAGATCATTTTTCGTAAGAATCCAAAGAGGAAATTGGTAATCATAAACGATCTCTAATAACTCTCGAGTCATCTTTACTGTTTTCTCTGGTTGTTGATAGACATCACAAACACCTCCACCAATAGTAATTATTGATTTCGGAGTGATTTTCGAATATGGAATATCCTTTAAGGATGGAAAGAATTCATCGATTGCTGATTGCTCCTTATTGTGAACTGGTTGGAATCCCTTGTTCTTGAGGTACTTTTTGAAAAGAGCTGGGGCGTTTTCTTTCACAAAAATTCTGTCGCCAAAATCCTCGTGCATGTGATAATGTTCACTTTTCCCATCGCAGTACATACAATTATGATAACATCCTTGATAGGGATTCAAATAAATTTCAGACCAGGAAAAAACTGATGGACCACCTTGTCGAATAAGTGTTTTAACGGTTTTCTCTTCAATCTTCATCTTCAGCACTGAATACTTCCCTATTTTTCCTTAATACTCTTGCTGATAGGAGAGGTAACCAAAAGTAAGGATTATTTTCGGTTATCTCTAATCATAGAACATATATGACTATTAATTCTTATACTAATACGAAAACTTTCTCAATTTGATGAGAAATCTAATATACTCCTTAAATTATACTGCAAAGAGAATAAAAAAAGAAGGCCTAAAAATGGATATTGAAGGATTCAAGAAATTTTGTGAAGAAAGAAAATATAATGAAGAAATAACAGAACAAGCTATAGAGGTTGTAAAAGAATTCAATAGTTTTCTAGAAAACACAAAACGCAACATCGATTCAGCAACAGAGGAAGATGTTCATAGGTTCGCGAAAGAATTAATCAACTCTGGAAAGAATAAGAAAGAAAATTATTACGGATTAATTAGATATTGTTATTTCTCAGGGAACGAAGAGATGCTTATTGCATTGTATGAATTATTAGATGGTAGTGATGTTCTAGATAATCTCTCGAGGGAATTATTTGAAGCTGTGGGCGAAGAGAAAGGAAAGCAAATACTTGCTGACATAGATTTTCCTCCTTTAGGAACGATTGCTGATAAGAAACCTGCAATTACAAAGAAGATAATTGAACGATTAGAAGAAAACGTTGATGAGAATACTTGTCATAAAATTCTCGTTAGTAATCTTCACGGCATTCCTAAGGAAAGTTACAAAAACCAAAGAGAGAAGTTTTTGAAAGCGAAAAATGTTGATGAATACCTGAAAGAAAGAAATGGTGCTTTTGTTAAAACATTGGAAAAACATAGAGATGAAAAAACATTGTTCTATACACAAGAAATTGATGATGAAGTCATAGAACATGTCAAGAGCAATCCCCAAATAGAAGGTGGAGTAAGAAAGGGGAATATAGTTTATGCTGAGAAAATTCCGTATTTGACCAAGAAATTCCTCCATGAAACAGATGCGAATATGAAAAACTATTACTATTGTCATTGTTCCTGGGTTAGAGAAGCACTGAAAACAGACGAAACGAAAGTTCCAGCTAAATTCTGTAAATGCAGTGCTGGTTATTATAAGAATCAATGGGATGTTATTTTGGATCAACCAGTAAACGTTGATGTTGTTGAAACTATACTAGATGGTAACCCTAGATGTTTATTTGCAATACATTTGCCTGAAGAGGTTGTCAAAGAAGCAGAACAGAAGTAGTGAGTGAGAAAGATGGATAAAAATGGATTTCATGCATATATGAAAGAGAAGAAGAAACCAGATAATACGATTAAATCATACATTAATCGAGTAGAGAGATTTGAGAAATATTTGGTAGAAAATAAAAATGGAATGCCAATCAGTGAATTAGCAATTGAAGACCTGCAAGATTTCGTTAAATGGTGTAAAAACAACAAAATAAATGCTTATCAAGAATTATTTGGCATTCGAGAGTATTATCGCTTCATCGGAAATAAACAATTATCATATGAATGCAATCAAGTAATGCAAATGATTCAACTAGAAAAATTCAAACTAAAAGATTTTATGACAGTGAATCAAGAACACGCAAAAACTTTAGCCAAGATGGGCATAAAAACTGCAAGTCAAATACTAGAAGTAGGCAAAACAAAAAAAGATAGAGAAATTCTAGCTGACAAATCAAAAATACCAAAAGATGAAATCTTAAAATTTATCAAAATTGCTAATCTTGCAAGATGTCCTGGACACATGAAAAAAAGAGCCTGTTTGTACTATGAAGCAGGCTTAGATACATTTGATAAAATCGCAGTTCAAGATCCAAAAGAAATGATAGCATTCCTTGAAGAATTCATAAAGAAATCTGGATTTAATGGAAACGCACCTATCTTTGTAGATGCGAAATCGTCAGTTGAGAATTCAAAAAGAATTCCAAGAAT
>DAOVHJ010000198.1 GCA_030671945.1 Candidatus Heimdallarchaeota archaeon | reverse complement strand
GGATTTCTCCCTGAATTTCTCCAGTTTTTCCTTTTTGGGTAATTTATTATTGATTCCCAGTAACCAAAAAAGATTCCAAGAAAGTGTACCAAGTAAAGGTGAGGGGGCACCAAAAAATCTCTGAGATTCATTTTGGTTGTAAAAGTAACTATCGTTAATTGCATTGCTTTTTGTGGAATGATAAGGGGGGGATTCAGCAAGAAAAAGCACTTTGATTTCATAAGGCTTCCAAAGATCTACCTTATACTTGAGGTTTGGTTTTAAGCTAGTATGAATAATTGCAGAACTGGAATAGATTTCTGAATATCCCGTGCAACGAATACATTTTTCGAGCTCCATTTTCCAGACCCAAGACTAAATGAATTCAAAATTAAGAGAATCAATAATGAATAAAAGAATTTGGTGCGTGGAAGCACTCTCAGTAGAGACGCTCCACGCAAAACAGGAGATAGTCTTTTTCTAAAAGGCGTGTTAATGGCAATAACACGCTATATTATTTACGTTCTCATATTATATTAATGTCTTGGAAACTAATTCGTGAAATTTTCCGTAAAAAAAAGGAATTGGATAAAGTACTTCTTACTTTATCTTGATGAGTTCTACTTCAAAAATGAGTGTTGATTTTGGTGGGATTAACCCATTTCCTACATTACGATTACCATATGCTAGTTCTGGTGGTATTGTTAACTTTCTTTTCCCACCAACTTTCATAGTAATTACTCCTTGATCCCATCCCTTTATTACTTGCCCAACACCTATTTTGAATTCAAGTGGTTTCTTTCTATCATGCGAGCTATCGAATTTTTTACCATTCGTTAACCAACCTGTGTAGTGCACTGCGATGGTATCTCCTTTCTTCGGAGTTGGTCCTGTCCCTTCTTTAATAATTTCTATTTTGAGTTCACCCAATGTTTTATTACCTCAGAGTGTAAATCTGTTATCTTTATCATAGATTCAATTAATAAACTTAGAGCATTAGAAAAGAAATAGTTTCTTTTACTTCTTTGGATCATCTACTAATTCAAAGGAGTCATCAATTGATGGTGCGTCTTTTTTATAAATCACAAAGTCCTCATCATCTTTGTCCTTATCTTCCTCTAAGTATTCTTTTTCCATTCTTTTCTTTACAACACGACTCATAACTAATGGGATTAATCCTGCTATAGGATAAACAACCATTGCCACTGGAAAAATAGTTGCACCAATTGCTCCGAAAACGAGTCCTCCTACTAATGTTCCTGTAGCACGTAATCCTCTCTGACCGGTTTGAAGTAGCCCCATTATTTTTCCTCTGTGTTTTGGGGGAATCCATTCGAATAGGAAACTGTTCCACGCAGCAGAAGGGGTCATAGCAAATAGGAATCTCAATATAAAGAAGAACGATGTTAGATAAAGCATTTCAGCGTTTCCTGCTAACATTATACCAAGTGCTGCAGGAATAACTAAAGTCCAATATATTACCACAATTTTTTCTTTACCAACTCTTTCAGCAATAAACGCCATGAATAAATAACCAAACGTAATTACGACCCACATTACAGAATTCAGTACGCCATACTCAAAAGCCGTGAGATCAAGTTGCGTTAACATAAACCATCCTACGAATGGAATTGCTATTCCACTTGCAAAACCCATCAACATTCGCCCTACACCAAATGCTGCTTGTACAAAGAGAACAGATTTTTTGCCTTCTTTATGCTCTTCGTACTTTGCAAATTCATCGCCACTTTCGACAGATAATCCTTCAGCATATTGAATTTCTTCTTTAGCTGTATCCTCAGCAATCAAACGTAGAGAGAATACTAGAACTAAAGCAATTAAACCAAAGAAACCCATTATAAGATATACCCAATGATAATCCAAAGTTGTTTTTTCTACGAGTGCTGAAAAAGAAATTGGTGCAATGGCACTTGCTATACCTCTAGCAATCATATTTCCCGAGAATCCTTTTGTCCGTTCTGTTCCTCTTTTTGTTTCATTTGCGATGAAAGTGTTAGTAGAGATCATCATCATTAATTGTCCCACTGTGAAGAAGCAAAAGAAAAACACAGAAAGGCCGTAAATACTAGTTATTAGTGGAAATAACACTGCAGAGATAATAGAACAGATTATTCCTAATGCCATTGTGATTTTTTTGAACTGTATGTCGACCACAATTCCAAGTAAAAATACAACTCCCATAGCAGCATACCCGCCAATAGACTGTATTAGACCATATTGATCAACAGATAACGCTAATATATTGTACGAAAAAGGCACCAGCAGTGTTCTGAAACCTTCACTAAAAATTCTAAAGAAAAAGTTTACAATAATAATGTTTCTCAAAATCCCTTTGTGATTGCCGTTTTGCATTATTTTAGAGACAAAATCATTATTACTCATTTCAGAATATTCTTCCATGTAGATTTTTACTCATCGGGGATTTTTTGAAATATGAACAGAAGGGGGATATCCTTCTGTGAAACTAAATTTTTGTAAATGAATCGATTGTTTTCTGATCTAATCGTTTAAGGATTTCAATCAATAAATCAATGCATTTCTCAAGATCAGCTACATCAAGTATGCCATAGTGGGAATGTATGTGTCTAGTTGGTATGCCAAGTACTAAGCTCGGACATCCACTACCGGTTATATGCATAACTCCTGCATCTGTTCCTCCTCTAATGATTGATAACTGAAGATCCATACCCATTTCTTTAGCAACATCCATAACAAAATGTTTCAAATTGGGATTGGGTAACATAGAATTATCTGCTACTAGAATTGAAGGTCCTTTAGACATTTCAGAAGCATACTTTGTTTTGTCTATACCTGGAACATCACCTGATATATCAACTTCAAGTGCAAAACCAACATCTGGTTGGATTAATTGAGCAGAAGTTCTGGCACCACGAAGACCAACTTCTTCTTGAACAGTGGCAACACCATAGATCTGGTTAGGAAACTCAATTTTTTCTTCCTTCATTTTCCTCAAAACTTCAGAAATGATAAAAGCACCAAGACGATCGTCGAAGGCTTTTCCAACAGCAAGAGTGACTTCTTTTTCTTTGAATTTTCCAGAATCTTCATCTTTCACGAATTGTTTTCTTTTAATTAACTCAAAAGTTGCATCTGGAATAATAGGATCGCCCATTTTAATTCCGAGAGCTTCAACACCTTTCTTAGTTTTACAACCAACATCAATAAACATCTTGTCTTTTGTTACAACTTTGCTACGATCCTCAGCACTAAGAGCATGTGGTGGTTTAGATGTTATGATTCCATTGATTTTAGTTCCATCTCGGACCATAATAACAACTCTTTGACTGAGAAGAACTTGATCCCACCAGCCACCAAGTTGGTTAAATGCAAGAAAACCATCCTTACTAATTCCTGCAACCATGAAGCCAACTTCATCAATATGACCGGCAAGCATTACTTTAGGTCCTTTATTTCCTTTCTTGAAAATAATTGAACCGGTTCTATCTTGTAGCACTTCGTCTGCGAAAGGTTCAGTATATTCTTTCACGAGTTTCGCTACTTCTTGTTCAAAACCCGATGGACCAAATGCATCGCACCATTTCCCGAATTCATCAATGTTTAATTTCAATTGTGATTCACCAAAAGCTATTTTTTTTCAATTTACTTTTAACATTTAATTTCAGTTAAAAGCTTTTTCAATACTTTAAATCTTTTTTGTCACTTAAATAATTCTTATATTCTCTCTAGTTCAAGATTTAGTATTATGCAGTTACTCTTTGACTCCTTTATCACTCGTTTTCCCATGGATGTCAAAGACCGTTTACTATCTGCTATAAGCCATCAAACTGACCTTAATCCAGCTGATCGATTACAAAAAGGCGTTAGTCTTGCTCTTGGTGAGGTTCTCAAAGAGGTGAAGGAATTAGAAGAAATGCAAAAGATGAAAATTGAAGTTTCTTCAAAAGGTCCTTTTGCAAAGCTTAGAACACAAAGCAAAATTAGAAAGAAAAGGAATTTTATACAAAATAAATTGATGCTAAATCAAGAAATAGCTTTTCAGCTTGCTTGTTTGAGCTCCTATTTAACTCAAAAAATGAAAGCCACTGAGGATTACATAACACTTCTCAAAGAAATAAAACATCCTTACATTGACTTACTTATCGCTTATTTTGAGGAAGATCCGTCAAATTACCAAGCAACAAGATTAACAGTTGACAAACTAGCAAAAACACTCATGAAAAGATCTGATTTCTCTCATGAAATGGAAGCATTTGTGTTTGCTATTCGTTCCTGGGTCTACGGACAACAGGGTGATGTCGCTGTTTTAAAGGAGCTCTATAAGAACCTAAACAAGCGTTTACTCGAAACAACAAATATTGTAGAAATTTTTGGTCTACAAGATACAGCTATAAATGTGATTTGGTGGTTACTTCATTCAGGTGCAGAATCCAATATCAATGAAATGATTACTTTTGTAGAACCATATATCAATAAGTATAGACTTTATTTCTCTTATACAGATTTTTTAAATTTGAATGGAGCTATCCACAGCTATTTTGGTGATAATGTAAATGGAATAAAATGCTTTGAGGCATTAATGGCAGAATATGAAAAATATAATGATAATTATCGTTTGTCTATTGCCATTGGAAATTTATCGGAATCGTATTTCATAGAAGGAAAAATCCTACTTGCTAAATCAATGATGGAACGTGCTATAAAACTCTATAAGGATTCTACTGGTAAGTGGCCTTATCTCTATCTTACAGAAATGGGTAATTTATATTATTTAACCGGTGATCCAAGAGCTGAAGAATCATTTCTTCATGCCTATGAAATTCAGAGAAAAGAGACTTCCTTGTTTAAGGCTTTTATTTTGTTTGAATTAATACACTACTATCTGCGTACAGAACAACTAGAAAAAGTCCCGGAATACCTTAAAGAGATAAAATCTCTGTCCAAGGAACTACAAACTATCTCCGTCAATGCCCAAGTAGATTATCTACTTGGTTACAATGAGATGTTAGAACAAAACTTCTCTCATTCGATAAAATATCTTCATACTTCATTAGAACTTGCAAGACAATCTAAGGATTTAGATTTAATTCTTTCAAATAATATTCTTCTAGCAGCAGTTTTTCTACAAAGGTACAAACTAGATGAGCAACCAAACATTTTGAATTCCGCATTGAATTACATTGACACTGCAATTCAACTTGCTGTTGAAAATAAGCACAATCAAATCTTGTCTTTAGGTTTGATTATTCGAGCTTTACTTCGAGCTAGAAAAGGGCAATTCAAGCAAGCTAAAAAAGATATCAAAGAAGTGAAGAGATTAGAAAAGGAAATAGATTACGAGAAATGGAAAGAAGATATT
>DAOVHJ010000260.1 GCA_030671945.1 Candidatus Heimdallarchaeota archaeon | reverse complement strand
ATTATTATCAGTCGTTCTGCAGCATTCAAAAAATCATCTGTGTCAGGATGTAAAGGATAAACTTGTTGGTAATGTAAAGCAGCAATATCTTTTTTGTTTAGTTTTTCAATTGCTTCCTTTACTAAATCATAATTTGATCCCCAACAAACAATAAGTGTTTTATAATCTTTAGGACCAATTAATTCTGGTGGAATCATCTCTTCCTTTATCAATTCCTCTTTTCGAAATCTCTTATTCATCATTTCTACTCGCATATAGTCAAGATCCTCACTAATGTGACCTTCCTCATCGTGCTCATGACTATCAACAGCAACAAGTCCTTTTCCACCTGGGATTCCACGAGGTGAAATGCCACTTTCAGTGATTTTGTATCGTTTATAATCCAAATCAGTCTCTACAATATAATTTTCAATTTTCACTTTTTTCATATCAAAAGGTTTGAGATTATAGTAATTTGTTAGTAAATATTGATCAGTTAAAACAAAAACGGGAATTTGATACTTATCTGCAAGATTGAATGCTTTCTGCGTTAATGAAAATGCTTGCTCTATATTTCCAGGTGTTAGTATTATTCTTGGAAATTCTCCATGTCCTGAAAATAATGCTAGATTTAAATCTCCTTGCTCTGTTCGAGTTGGCAAACCAGTAGCAGGACCAGGGCGTTGAGCAAGATGAATTACTAATGGCATTTCTGTGACACCTGCCAAACTAATGCATTCTTCCATTAAAGCAAATCCACCACCGGATGTTGTTGCTAATCCTCTTGCTCCAGCATACCAGGAACCATAAACTGCATTTATAGCTGCGATTTCATCCTCGGCTTGTTCAACTATAACATCAAAATCCTTCTGATTCTGAGCAAGAAAAGTAAATACACCAGTTGAAGGGGACATTGGATAAGCACAAACGAAATTACACCCACCAGCTAATGCCCCGATCCCTACGGCTTGAGTCCCATTCAAAAGAATTTCATCTTTTACGCTGGAGTCTTTGTGGACTCTAAAATCTAATCTTCCGGAATCTTCAAGATCATTAGCTATTTTATAACCAATTCTTGCTGCTTCACAATTCTTTTTGATGATCTCTTTACCTTTTGTTGCAAAACGTTCTTTGAAATATTCATCAATATGAACAATTTCGACTTCAAGCAATCCAGCAATTATACCTGCAGCTATAGAATTTGTATACACTTTACTCCCTAGTTTCATAGCTTCTTCTGTTAAAGGAATTTCAACAACTTGACACTCTATTTCTTCTAAACATTCATCCAAGTTTTTGATTTCACCAATAATTACTGTATCTTTAGTAATTCGTTTCTGATGACGCTCGATAGCTCCCTTACTGAAAACAAAGAACAAATCAATTCTGTCCAAAAAAGCTCTAACTTTATGATTTGAAACTCTAATCTCTGTTGAATTTAATCCCCCACGAACCCGACTCATATATTCCTTTGTTGCGAAGATATTATATTCAGAAGCCTTCAAGACCTTCGTTAGCAAATGCTCCACTGTTTGGATGCCTAATCCAGCGGCTCCACACAAAACAATGGATATATCATCTTCTTTGATAACTGTCCCGCTCATAAATACAGAATAATTATTCATTAATTAAAAAGTTGCCACTTAAGTTTACAAGAAGAAAGTGTAAAAAATGATTTTACAATCTAAAATAAAAATTATATATACCTAATATCCATTGTTAAATCAATCTTATGTGTGAAAAAAATGACCAAAATAGCTATTATATCAACAAAAGATCGCATTTATGGTGTGAATAAATCATTTGAGCTTTTAGGAATAAATCCCGTGAAAGACAAAGATGTTATCTTTAAACCAAATTTTAATACTGCTGATGCACCTCCTGCCTCATCTTCCATGGAAACAATAAAACAGATGATAATTAAGATCAAAGAAATGGGTGCGAAATCTATCACTCTGGCTGAACGAAGTGGTCCTGCTGTTACAGAAGAAGTTCTCCAAGAGAAAGGAGTTTATGAATTATCTAAAGAATTGGATTTCAAAGTTGTAGATTTATCAGTGGCACCAAAAGAAGACTACGTTCAAGTGAATGTAGAAGGTAGTAAATGGAAAGATGGATTCTTATTCTCAAAATTATATCATGAAGCAGAATGTGTTGTAGAAACCTGTTGTCTTAAAACACATATGTACGGAGGGCATTTCACCTTATCATTGAAAAATGCTACAGGATTAGTTCCTCGAAGAGAAGAATTAGGTAATCTTATGAAAGAATTACATGGCACTGAACATCAGAGAAAGATGATTGCTGATATGAATGCAGTCTACCATTGGGATCTCATAATTATGGATGGAATCGTTACATTTGTTGATGGCGGACCAATGAAAGGGACATTGAAAGAAGCTAATGTTTTCGTTGCTGGAACAGATAAAATCGCTGTTGATGCAGTAGGTGTTGCATTGCTCCGTATGTTAGGGACAACTGATGAAGTTAGTAAAGGATCAATTTTCAAACAAGAACAGATTGCAAGAGCAGTAGAATTAAACCTTGGAATCGCTTCACCAGACGAAATTGAATTCATTACAGATGGTTCTGAAGAAAGTGCAAAACTAGTTGAGAAAATAAAAGAAAAACTAGCTGAATAACTTGGTCAAGAAGTTCCTTGACCTTCTATTTTTCTTATTATATCTAGGAATTTATCTACGTTCTTCTGTCTCCTTAGGACAACGTAATTATTCTCACCTAACTCATTTTTTACTTCTTCAATTATTCCCGGTATTTTCTTTTTAAACACATTTCTTATTGCATAATAAGAGAGCTCATATATAGAATAGATAGGATGTTCCCCATTCCCACTCTCTTCTATCCTTTTTGGTAATGGTGTTGGTTCGTGAATTTTGACAACAGTATTGCGAGAGATTGTTCGAGAAAACACCCGCCATAAAATAAGATATAATGGTAGGTCGAGAAAGACAGCAAAAGTAGCATTAGGTAAAATTAAGGGGCGCACTTTAGAATAATTACCATCAACAACCCATTTTTCTTTGCCTGAAATTATTTCTTTTACTTTTTTTTGAAATGATTCAGTAGTAGGCATTTCCCAGTTTGGACCCCAAAAAACATCATCAAGTATTATTACATCTGAATCTAGAATTCTCCCAAGTTCTTTGGTGACAGTAGTTTTACCAGCACTTGTGGAA
This sequence comes from Candidatus Heimdallarchaeota archaeon, assembly GCA_030671945.1. GTDB lineage: Archaea > Asgardarchaeota > Heimdallarchaeia > JABLTI01 > JABLTI01 > JABLTI01. The sequence goes on along the minus strand of DAOVHJ010000260.1, from coordinate 1,112 downwards.
CCATACACAACTATCCGACTGAAATCTCTTGCCATTTTCGTCAATTCAATTCGATTTCAACAGTTCTTTATCAATTTTGCGTATACCGAAAGTATATTATTTTTTCTTGTGAAAAGCATACTATATTAACATTAAATTCAAAGATTATCAAAATATGTTACTTTCGTGAAGGTTATAAATCAGTATTAGTTAATCTCAAGAGGAGACTATTAAATGCCCCAAAATATACTCAGTCTTAGAAGGTTTTCTTTGAAAAGAGCCTTAACAATTGTTTTTGTTAGTTCATTTCTTTTATTACCAGTTATATTTCAAAATTCACCAACAAATTTCGGAAGAGCACATTCAGCTATTGCATCACCAAAAGAAATTTTCTCTCTTTGGAATGATACATCACCTTTAATTGATGGAGCAATAGGTTTTAGTCCAATCGATTTATCTGTAGAATGGTCCTCTGCAGCAGTCTATAGTATGTTTGATGATACACAAACACCAAGTTCAAAGTTAATTCTACAAAATGACAATACTAATCTCTATATTGGTTTAGATATGATTGAGTATCAAGTAGCAGATCCTGCTGTTAGATGGGGTTGTGCAATTTATTTAGATAGAGATCACAATGGTGTCTTTGGCCCAGAAGACAGATCAATAGTTTTCATGGACAATGGTACACAAAACGTTTTCTATAATCAATACCAAACAGGAAGTAATCCTTGGTTGGAATTAGAATTTGAGGACCCAGGTGTTCCACTTAGTGGATCAAATATTTTAGTAGATCATGATTTTACTGGTTCATATTTTGAGAGTAATGATCATCATCAATATGAAATTAGAATTCCATTATCAATACTACAAATTGCTCCAGGAAATATAACCGGTTTCGCAGCCGAGGCTTTTGATGATTATAGCGATCTTGATAGAACAATTACTTGGCCGCAATTTAGTTCTTCACCGGGCAATATATTTAAGACACCAAGTGGGTGGGGAGATTTGTATCTAGGAAAAGATACTAGTTTATCAAGTATCTATGCTGAATATGTTTTCGAGGAAAATCTTAACATCAAAACAGATGCCGTTGGAGCAAATAATGGAACATTCCTTGCTTTAGGAGATAT
>DAOVHJ010000114.1 GCA_030671945.1 Candidatus Heimdallarchaeota archaeon | reverse complement strand
TTGAAAAAATAATTGTTGAAACTGCTAGCTGTGGAGGACCAAGCGCAATAGGAGAGATCATAAGTAAGAATATTCTTGGCAGAATAATCGAAGAAGAACAAGCGAGTTCAGAGGCTGTGTATCTTGAGGAAATAATGTCAAGAATTGGTAAGAACACTGGAACTGTTGCTTACGGTTCTGATGCAATCCTCAAAGCGGTTGAATTTGGAGCAGTTGAAACAATCTTAATTGTTGATAACCAATTAAGATTACGAGATAGGGAAAAGAGGAAACAATTAGATAAGCTGCTTAAGGATGTACAAAATGCTGGGGGAAAAATCATAATAATGAGTGAGAACCACCAAGCAGGAAAGCAAGTTGATAAGTTTGGGGGGAAAATTGCGCTACTACGATTTCCTATAGTATAAATATGTTAAACTGCTTCTGCAAAAAATATGTTATGCCGATTTCTTGTAATTCGTACTTTTATTTTCTTGCCAAGTGAAAGTTGATTTACATTTGAGACATGAATTAATCTATTTTTAGCTTTTACAATAACCTCTCCCATCTGTCTTCCTGGTAATACAATTTCAGCAGTAACAATCTCGTTTAATTTCATAGGATTCTGGATCATTTCTGTTTTGTAAGTATTAAACATATAAGGTTTTAAGACTAAATTTTTCGCTCCAAATTTCTTCTCGATTTTCCTTAATTGTTGGTTAAACTCTGCAAATTTCTTTTGAGGAATTCCTTTTACGTTTCTTCCTACATCATGAGTCAGATAATTCTGAATGCCAAGTGTTGGATACTTTGTTTCATTTGGATTTACTTTTAGTGAGAACTGAACGATTTCTTCAATATCTTGATCGTTTATACCTGGTATCCAAAGAGGAGCTAAGAGAAGAGAAATTTTTGAATTAGCAATATATTCAGCTAGTTCAAGCATTTTATCTATTCTATAATCGCCTTTTCCTGATAATTTTTTACTTAAAGAAGAACTTAGAGCATTAATTGATAGGTTAATTCTAGTAAGATTTACTTCAGCTAATTCGTCTATCAATTGCTCTGTCAAGTACCACCCGTTTGTCTGTATTGAAACAACTTTTGTATTCTCATTTTCGTTCAATTTTTGAACTAGTTCAGGCAGATATGGATAAGACATGGGTTCTCCTTGACCATCTAAGTGTGCTTCAGCTTCTTTCAGTTTTTTTTCTGCTACAATGGAGTTAAAGGTATTAACCAAATAATCAGTATCAACAATGTAATCCCTTAATTTTGTTTTAGAGATTGGTCCTTCATCCACAGAGCAAAAAGGGCAATTTAATGGACACCCTGTGATGGGACGAATTTGTAATAAATTTGTTCCTCTGTCGATCACGCCAAAATAAATCGATCCAATAAGTGGGATCCCAAATAAGTCATTTGTAATATAGATTAAAGGCTTCTTTGTATCTTTATTTCGTAAGGTATGTGGTAATTCTTGGGAAATTGCTTGTTGTAAAACACTGATGATTGTTTCTTGATCTAATTTCAATTTAGAACTGAATGCGACAACTACATCATGTGTTTTGTTTATTCGAAAATCAATTGTGTTTATTTTTATTGGAAACTTCTGTGAAAGCTCTAATTTCAAACTCTCAATATCAATCTCTCCTTGCATGACTCCCTTATTTATCTGTAAGACATTATCACTAGGGAGAATGGAAAGAGTAAATGGGATATTTTCAGATAAATTAATTTCTACTCTAAGAGTATTGTTTTTTGATAATTCTTTTTCGGTCAAAACAAATCCCATTCAGTAATTTTCCTAAATTCATCTAATGTTATAATTAAAACTATGTTAATGGACAAATAAAAACTATTCACAAAAATAAGAATAAAGAAAGAGTATAGTCTTAAATTCTAGGTCTAGACTTCGACCAGAAGAATCGCACATACTCCAAGATTTTGAAGAATTCTTCTTTTTGACTGACAGAAACCAAACTAATGTCATGTTTTGCTGGATCGTAAGTTAAAATTACATCCATGGTTTCTCCTTTATAATCAAGATTTATTACAACTTGTATTTCCTGGATCGTGACAGATTTAGCAATGAAATACATTTTTCTGATTGCGTTTAAAACTCGCATAAATGAATCACCAGTATCCATCTGCTCCAACACTATGGTTTGATTAACATACAAACCATCTTCAATTGCAGTATCGAAAAGTTTTGTATATTCTTCTATGATAGACTCTGGCAGAGGTGGCAGATCAATTTGAATGAACTGTACTGAACCTATACTATTCAGTCTTTGAAGACCTTCAGTTATTCTATAGACGTAAATTTCTGTTTCTGCGTCCCAATCTTCTTCATTGGTTGTCTTTTCTACTTCGGACACTTGGTTTCCTCCACTGTATAATGTGCACATTTAGATTTTATATTTATCTTAATGTACAATTGTATAAATCTCGTAATTATTGCGAAATTTCTGTGTTCTATAATATAATAGCATATAGGTTATTTCAAGCTATCTTATAGAATTCCTCGAAATTTTAGACAGAGAGTTAATTAATTATGAGTATTACTAATTAGTGAATAATTTGTTTGTGTTTTCGAGGTTCATTTTTGATAATTAAATCAAAATGTGTGCCTTGAACTGTTATCTAAAGATGCTTATGTTAAAATTTCAAAAGAGTAATTTAGAGCACACCGAAATAGATAAAAAACAATAACTAATACTTTTTGTTTCGGTCTACATGTGTTAATGGATTCCTAACTGAGGTATGTTTAAGATGACTAAGAAATATAAAATTGCATTTATGCCTGGCGATGGGATAGGAAACGATGTTTTAGAAGCTGCCAGAATTGTAATAGATGAAGGCACAGACTTCAATGCTGAATTTATCCCTGGTGATATTGGATGGGTTTTCTGGGAAAAAGAAGGTGAAGCTTTACCAGAACGAACAGTTGAAATGTTGAAGGAAACAGATGCCGCTTTATTTGGGGCAATAACTTCGAAACCGAATGTTCCCGGATATAGATCACCCATTGTTAGATTACGACAAATTTTTGGTCTATATAGTAACATGCGTCCTTGCAAAGCATATGAGGGAAATCCGTTAAATTATCGTGATGATTTAGATTTAGTGGTTTTCAGAGAAAATACTGAAGGACTTTATGCTGGAATAGAATTTTATGATACAACAGAATTACAAAATGTGGAAGTTTTCAAAAAATTCGATCAAAAGAAAACAACTGTTTCTTGCAGAGTGTTTACTGAGGAAGGTTGTAGAAGAATTGTCAAAAAGGGATTTGAATATGCTAAAAAGCACAAATACCCAACAGTAACACTTGTACACAAAGCAAATGTTATTCGAGCTACAGATGGGATGTTTCTTAGAATTGCAGATGAAGTAGCAAAAGATTATCCCGATATTGAGGTATGGAAACAAAATATAGATGCTATGTGCATGCAACTAGTAAAAAATCCTCAAAACTACGGAGTAATTGTAACTACTAATATGTTTGGCGATATTGTCTCAGATCTCACTGCACAACTTGTAGGTGGTCTAGGATTTGCAGCATCCGCGTCAACTTCAGATACATTTGCTCTTTTTGAGCCAACTCATGGTAGTGCTCCAAAATATGCCGGACAATATAAAGTCAATCCAATTGCAGCCATACTTTCAACAATGTTAATGTTTGATTGGCTAGGCGAAACTGAAATGGCTAAAAACCTAGAAGACGCTATTAAAGTAAACCTAAAAGAAGGGAAAGTTAGAACCTACGATTTAGGTGGTAGCTCTTCAACTTTGGATGTAGCAAAAGACATAGTTCGAATAATGAATAAGTAGGGAAATTTTTTCCCACTTATATTTTCTTTTTAAAATTTTTATTATGAATTAAATGAAACAAGTTCAAGTAAAGATTTTTAAATGGGAGTCAATGTTTCATTTCGTGTCCAAAATAAGATTTTTAAATGCAATCTTAACCAGACAACAATAATAACATAGAAGTGATAAAGAATGCCTAACTCCAAAGGATACAGACACAGTACTAGAAGATTATTCAGAAAAACCTCACGAGAAAAAGGAATGCAACCTTTAGGTAGATTACTAATAAAGTACAAAGTGGGAGATCAAGTCGTGATTAAAGTTGATTCTGCGATTCAAAAAGGCATGCCACATCGAAGATATCATGGAAAGTTTGGAGTAATTTCAGAAGTTCGTGGAAGATGCTATGTTATAAAGATCAAAGATGGTAATGCAATTAAACAAATCATTGCAAGACCAGAGCATGTTTATCTTGCCAAATAGATTTAATAGAATATTAAACATTATAATCACTATTTATTGGTGTGAGCTAAATGCCTAAAGAAACAATAGATAAAAAATCCGTTTCATTTCCTGAAGTTGTATCCATTTTCAATAAAAGAAAGAAAGCAGGAGAGCTAAATTACTTACAACGAATAGCTTTAGAGCATGCACAGCGTTCATCAAAAATTACAGGTAAACAAGCAAAAACTTTGATTAAGAAATTAAAGGCTGAATTTGAATTAACTGAACAAATCGCAATTAGCATTGTAAATTTCATGCCAGAAACACTAGATGAACTTCGAATCTTTATCCAAGACGCATCACGGGTTTATTCTACGGAAGAGGTTGAAAAAATGCTTGATTTGCTTAGGGAATGAATCTTTGAAGTCACATAGGATTAAAGATTTTTACTAGGAGTTATTTTCTTATCAATTTTTAGCTGATTTCAAAAGAACTCTTTAAATTGGAAACTCTTTAAAGTAAAATATATCAATATAGAATCAAACAAAAAAATAGAAGTAAAATGATTAAATACTATATGTGTAAAATATTACATAATAGATAAAGTATAGAATAGTAGTGGGTTCAAATGTCCGATAGAAACTCAAGAAATAGAGACCGCTCTTCCAGCTATGGAAAAAAACCAGATAATTATAAACCAAATTACAATAGATCCGAAGGTGGAGACCGCATAGATAAGCAAAGAAAATATGAAGAATATGCGTGGACACTAGCTTATTTATCAGAAGGAAGCCCTACAGATCCTAATCCATTTTCCCAGAGAGAACCTGTTGTTCAAGCAATTGGTGAAATATGGTTTACTTTACTAGAGCTAACTCCAAGAAGAGGAGTTAATATCCAACCTTTAGTTAGAATCGGGATAGGAAAAGATAATAGAAAAGTCATTAATCGAATCAAGAGACGAATAGGTTTTGACGATTTAGCATCTTCATCAGAAAGAGTCATAGAAGAATGTATAATTGAAATTGTCAACAAACAAGAATTCAGATTCGTTAATTGGTTCAACAAAGCATCACTAGTTACTTCTAGAATGCATTCTTTCAAATTATTACCAGGTATCGGTACTACACATCTTGAAAATCTAATTTCAGAAAGAACTAAAGTTAACTTCACTTCTTTTGAAGATATAGCTTCTAGAACAAAAGTATCAGATCCTAGAAAACTAATCATTGCAAGAATAATGAAAGAGCTAACCAATCAAGATGAGAAATATCGGTTATTCACTAGAAAGCCTTAAGTTTTTACTTTTTATTTCCATCTAGAATAATATTCACAATATTTGTTAATCTTGCCAAATCGATTTTTTGTGAGATTGCTACACTAGTAATAATATAATCTTGTGTGTTCAAAGGAATCTTTGAGAGCTGTTTAGGGATTAAAGATAAGTAAACAATGAAAGCATTTTTCTTTTCTGAAAGAGTCATTATTAGATGCTCGAATTCCTTCAATGTGATGCTCTTTACATCTGGATTTTCATTATTATTGTCTAAAGCAATGCTAACTAAAGGAATTGGAGTGCTTGCTTTTACAGATAAATCTTCAAATGGATTGCTAGCAAGTCTTATGAACAATCCAGGATTAGCTTCAAACCAAACGTTATTTGTAAAATAATTATTAGAAAGAGCTTCAAGGAATTTTTTCTTAGCTTTTAGTAGTAATGAAGCTAGACTTCTCAATTCAGGACCTAAGTATCTGATTGTTGCACTATCGATCTGTATGATATGTGAAACTGGTTTTTCAATAAAAATACGAATGATCACTTTTTCTCTTAATGAATGAGAGAGAAAAATTGCATTAGTAACAATACGAGATAATAAACCAATAGAGCGACGATATTCAGAAGAAGAAACGTTGAGATCTTTTTTCTCATAGTTTAGTTCAGTCAATGAAATTACAAAAATTCTTTGCATTGTAATCACATGTGTTTATACTCACTAAAGCATATACAAGAAAAAAGAAGAGAAACAACTACAAGTTAGATTAGATTATCTCTTTTTTCCTCGAGTAATTTTTTTACCTTTACTAGCGCCTTGTTGCATGGCTGCTAAATCCGGCATGTTAGGCATTTTTCCTCCTCTTCTTCCCAATCCTTTCTTCATTCCCTTCATCATCTTCTTCATTTGATTAAATTGAGTCAATAATTGCTTTACATCTTTAGCATCTGTTCCAGAACCTCGAGCGATTCTTTGGACTCTTGTGCTTTTAATAACAGTAGGATTATCTAACTCAGCAGCAGTCATTGATTCCATCATACACATAAACTTCTTCATGTTCTCTTCAGATGTGTCTTCAAAACCTGCAGGTAATCCAGTTGAAAAACCTGGCAAGAAAGAGAGAATCTTAGAAAGAGAACCCATTTTTCCAATATTTTGCATTTGTGAATACATATCTCTTAGAGTGAATTTTCCTGAAAGAAATGCTTTAGCCATTTCTTCGTCAGGTTCAATTTGTGCTGCTTTCACGCTTTCGATCAAAGACTCGAGGTCACCCATATTCAATAAACGACCAACAAAACCTGTAGGATCGAATCTTTCAAGGTCACCTATTTTTTCTCCAACACCAATATATTTTATCGGAGCTTTAGTTGCTGCACAAGCACTTAGAGCACCACCACCTTTAGCTGAACCATCTAATTTTGTAACAATAATACTACCAATTTTTGTTGCTGCAGCAAAAGCTAGGGCTTGCTCATATGCTTGCTGACCTAGTGTCCCGTCTAAAACCAAAACAATTTCATCGGGTTTTATTTGTCGAGCAATTCTGGCCATTTCTTTTAACATGGCTGTTTCTTCTTTATGACGGCCGGCTGTGTCCACTAAAATTACTTCTTGTGTTTTTTGAAACTTGAGGATTCCATCTCTCGCCAATTTTATAGAATTCTTTTCTTTTGGATTTCCATAAACAGGAACATTAGTTTGATCCCCTAGTTGCTTGAGTTGTTCATAAGCACCAGGTCTATCAGTATCAGTACATACTAATGCCGGTTTCATTCCTCTCTTACTTAACCAACTTCCTAGTTTTCCAACAACTGTTGTTTTACCAGAACCTTGAATGCCTACGAATAGTAATACATTCAACTTGCCTGGTTCTATTTTGAGCTTTTGGGCTTTACCACCAAGAATTGTAACAAGTTCATCATGAACAATAGAAATCACATGTTTTTGACGAGGAATACCAGGAGGTAACTCCTCTTTTAAGGCTCTTTTTTCAACTCGCTCAGAAACCTCGATAGCAATCTCAAGCTTGACATCTGCTTCAAGTAATGCTTTCATTAAATCATTTTTTAGCTCACGAACAAGTTTAGCGTCAACTGTCCCAGCACCGACTAATTTTTTCAAAGCATTCGAGATAGAGGAGCCTAATTTACCTAATACCATATTAAACACCAATTAAGAGATAGTTGGTTAACTATTATCGTTAAATTCTAAATCACTTATAGTTTTATCCTTTTTATTGAC
>DAOVHJ010000141.1 GCA_030671945.1 Candidatus Heimdallarchaeota archaeon | reverse complement strand
GTTCCATTTTTTGAACGAATCTATTAGACTCTAATTTTGTTAGTGTCGATTCAGCATCTTTATCAGATATTCTGAGAAAGCGTACAATCTCAGTTACTGATACTCTTCTTTTGTAACGAATAAAAGACATTAAACGAGCTTCTTTTGAATCAAATCGTAATTCTTGTTGGATTTTTTCTTTAGTTTGAGTTCCGAATTCTCTTCTTGTTTCTTCTTTAATACCAAATAACCTGCTTACTGTTGGAGCAATCTTTTTGAACCTATCAATAGGGATGGGCTCTCCTGATACTAAGAACTCCTTGCCGAACATTAGATCAAAATGATCAGCAACACGGTTTAATCGTTTATAGGTTATCGGGGCATAATCACTTGGATCTGTAGATGCGACAAAGATTAATTGATTACTTATTTTGAAAACGAATCTATATCTATCTGTTTCAATCCATTTTATTTCTGCTCCGAATGAACCAACAAAGGAATTTACTGCACTTAAAAAACCACTAATTAAATTCTCATCGCTGTCACTATTATCATATTTTTGATGAAACAGGCAAGTTCCTGATTCTTGTAGAATCCATATTTGTTGCAAATTCAATTGCTCTTCACCTTGTTAATCGAATTACCTCAACTACTAACTACAAAAAGAAATTTTGAGATATTAAGACATGTAGTATCTACATAATCTGATAATACTATTTTGAAGATAAAAAACGAGGATTAATGTAAATCCTCTAACTAAGAATAACGATCTGATCTAAACGATTGATTAGCCACCAACCTGCAGGGAATAAGCAAATTGTCCCAAGACAAACTTCTGCTAATGCTACAACGAGAAAACCCAACCACCAACCTACAAAGTAAAACCATAACAGTCCTTTAACAGATCGTGTAAAGGTTATTTCCCTTTGTTCAGGGTCTTCATAAAGTGAGAAAACATAACCAATTCGTTCAAAGAACCAAATACCTAATGGTGCGGAGATTATTAAGGCTGTGAAAATGAACCCTAAAAGGTACCATATGGGTGTTAACCACGAACCAATAAATATTGCCCATAGAAATCTTAAGATGATATTTGTCAATTTTATGTCACCTATTTCTAAAATCATTTATGTTATTGTGAAATATAAATATAATGCGAAGAATTTCTACTCTGGTTCACTTTCGATTTCATTTCTTTACTTATTCTGTTGATTTTTTTCGATTTCTCTTAATTTTTGTACCCAAACAAAAGATTATATATCGTCTTAACGATATATAGTATATACAATATAATATCTACGCGATATAATGTTGTTGGTTAACGAAAAAAAGAAAACAAAAAATCAGAAAGGTGATCAAAATTTCATTAAGGAGCTATGCATTAAGACGAATATTATACCTATTCCCAACACTTCTTGGGATTTCGATAATTAGTTTTGCACTTATTGCTGCTTCTCCAGGCGATCCAATACAGATACGACTAGGTCTTTGGATTGGAGAACAACCGGAATACGAAGAAGTCTATAATCAAGTTGGTTTTGATATTGGTGTTCTTGATGAGAATGGTGAACCAGTTAGTATGTTTGTTAGATACTTTCGATGGTTAGGATTGGTAAAAGATCAATATGGAGTTCGAAGTGGTATATTGCAAGGCAATCTCGGGAATTCTTGGTTTTACACTATGTCAGGAAATATTGGAAAACCAATATCGGATATAATAGTTGGGAGATTGTGGTATACTCTATTTCTTACAACCCCTGCTTTTGTTATTAGTACAATTCTTGCAACTATCATTGGTGTTATTCAAGCAACGAGACAATATTCTCTTTGGGATAAAGGAGTAACCCTTGCATCGTTAATTGGTTTTTCAATGCCAGTCTTTTGGTTAGCAAAATTAGTTATGTTAACTGCTTTCTATTTATTCAATTTTACTGGAGCAACTACTGGTGATGCTTTTACGGAACCATTTCTCATTAATCCTAGATTTTATTTGTTCCTAATCTTGCCAACGGTAACTTTAGTTTTGACAGGACTTGTATTTCTCTCACGACTAACTCGGTCTCAATTATTAGATATACTACGACAAGACTATATCACAACTGCAAGAGCTAAAGGACTGACGGAGCGAAGAGTAATCTACAAACATGCATTTAGGAATGCTATGTTACCAATCATTACAGTAGTAGGATTAGCTTTACCCGGATTGTTAGGTGGGTCCGTAATGGTTGAAGGTGTTTTCGGTTGGCCAGGACTTGGATCTGTATTTCTTACGAGTGCTTTACAAAGAGATCAACCAATGATGATGGCTACTAACTTCGTTTTTGGTGGAATGTTTCTTGGCTTCAGGTTATTAGTTGACTTGAGCTATGCTATCGTTGACCCAAGGATAAGATACTAAGAGGTGGAAAAATTTGACAATACTTAGTGAAGCAATAATAGAAAGAGAAGCAAGAATACTAGAGGAAATCAAGCTTGTTGAGGGATCTAATCTTTGGGCAATTGTGATGAGAAGAATGAAGAAATCACAAATGGGCATGATAGGTTTCTATATAGTAGTGTCATTAATGGTAATGGCAATAGTTGCTTTCATAATTCTTCAATATGATGCATTATTTGGTTTGAATAATCCTACGAATGATCCCTATGACATTCTCAATTATTATGTTGAGATTTGGGTTCCTGGAACAGATAAATACATTCGATTAATCGCTCATCCAAGTTATATTATTCCCGGAGATCAAACATTAGCTCCAAATGCTAATTATCCATTTGGTACAGATACACGAGGATTCGATATACTTTCTCGAACCTTCTTCGGTTCATCTTTGTCTTTAATTTTAGGAATTGTAGGACAAATGACTACAAGTGTTTTAGGAATGATTATTGGTGCTGTCTCTGGGTATTTTGGAGGATTCTTCGATGATGTCGTTCAAAGATTAAACGAGGTTATCACTGCAATGCCTGGTTTCATTTTATTTATTTTCGTTGTTTCCATCTTTCGAGACATCGCAAGTAGTATTCCGGGTGGATTATATATGATCGTCATTGTTATCTTTGCTTTGATAGGCTGGGGAGGTACGAGTCTTATAGTACGAGCTAAAATCTTATCTCTCAAGCAAACTGAATTTATCGAAGCAGAACGAGCACTCGGTGCGAAAGATGCACGAATTATCTTTAAACACATAATCCCAAATTCACTTTCACCAGTGATAGTTATAACAACTCTTGGAATAGCTAACACAATAATCCAAATAGCTGCTTTAGCATTCTTCGGTTTAGGAGATGCTACTGCAGTTACTTGGGGAGATGACTTGGCATATCACCGAGACAATCTTCTGACTTATTGGTGGATGCCGACGTGGCCCGCACTTATGATTTTCATAACAATACTTGGATTCAATCTCATGGGAGATGCATTATTAGACGCCCTAGATCCGAAGCAAGCAGCAGGATAATCTAAAAAATCTGGATAGCTCAATAGCTATTCAGTAAATTTTTCTAATATTAGATTTTTAGGGTAATTAATATAAATGACTGGTTTTTGGATTAATATAATGCATAATGATGTTTGTAGGCGAAGAATTTGACACAAGAATTTGACCTTGGTGATGACTCAGAGGAAATTATCGGTCGTGGAACTTGGATTGATAAATTAGCTCTCAGTGTGCTGGAACGTAAAGATAATCTAAAAGGAAAGCACCCAGAAGTAATTAGAACTGAAAGTGGACTCGGTGCATCAGGATTCCCTCATATTGGATCTTTTGCTGACGCTTCACGAGCTTTTGGATTCAAACTAGCAATTGAAGACTTAGATAGAAAATCAGAGTATATAGCTTTTTCAGATGATATGGATGGTCTTCGCAAAGTTCCGACGGGAATTCCTCCAGAATTAAAAGAGCATCTTGGAAAGCCTGTCTCTATGATTCCTGATCCATGGGGTTGTCATGACAGCTATGGTCAACATATGTCTTCTTTACTTATTGACTCAATTAAACAAGCAGGTATAATTTGTACGCCTACATCTGCAAACGAATTATATACTTCTGGTAAAATGGCTCCACAAGTCAAGAAGCTTCTATCTCAAGCAAAACGAGCTGGAGAAATTATAAAAGAAACAACTGATCAAGATAAGTATTTAGAAGTACTTCCATTTAATGCTATTTGCAAACAGTGTGGGAAAATATACACAACTAAAGCAATTAGCTATGATGACAAAAAAGGTAAAGTAGAATATGTTTGCGAAGGAGATGAAATTCGTGGTAAGATGCACGATGGATGTGCTTATCATGGATGGGCTGATATAGTCAAAGGAGAAGGAAAGCTTACTTGGAAAGTAGAATTTGCAGCAAGATGGGATTTACTACAAATAGACTTTGAAGCATTTGGAAAAGATATCTTTGAATCTGTTACTTGCAATGATCAAGTTTGTAGAGAAATCTTTGATTATGAACCTCCAACTCATGCAAGATATGAAATGTTCAATGATAAAGGTGGGTCTAAAATATCGAAATCCGCTGGAAATGTATTCACTCCGCAAACTTGGTTCAATTATGGTTCAACACAATCTTTGGCACTTCTCACTTACAAACGAATGGCTGGGAGTAGAACCTTAGCAGTTGATGATATTCCAGTTTATATGAAAGAACTGGATTACTTAGAAAACATCTACTTTGGTCGGATAAAGGAAGGTAATGCTGCTCGAAAGAGAAAGATGAATGGTCTCTTTGAGTACTGTTGGCATCTCAAGCAACCCGAAAAAAGGTCAATACAGATTCCTTATTCATTGCTTGTAAACCTCATTTCTGTTGCTCCAGAAAGTGCATTTGAAGAATTTATTGAATCCAGATTAAAGGAATATGGTTATCTTAGAGATGGTGCAACATTCAAGGATGTTGAAGAAAGAGTTCGATATGCAGCTAATTGGGTAAAGGATTTTGCCCAGCTAGAAGATATCACCATAGAATTAGATGAAAAACAAAAAGCATCTCTCAAGAGCTTGATAAAAGAAATAAAAGATTTAGTAGAAGCAGATGATATCCAAAGTAAAATTTTCGAGATTGCAAGGGAATTTAAAGTCAAACCTGGAGAATTCTTCAAGCTATTATATCAAATTCTTTTAAATACAGATCGAGGTCCCAAATTAGGTCCATATATTCAGACTATCGGAACAAAACAAGCAATCAAAACAATAAAGAAAAATCTAAAATAAATTACAGATTTGGTATTTTTAGTGGATGCTTGTTATTTGACAAGATAACTACTTTGCTCTCTTCCATTGCAAAGACTTGCTGATAGTCGGGGAGCTCCTCAAGAATCTGATTTGTAAACGCTTGAATATCTTCAATAAAAGGCATATTTGCTCGAGTTACTCGATGTTGAGAAAAACCTACTGGAACAAAACCTTTGACTTCAACAAAAGATGGATTTGCTTTCTTTATCAAAGGAACATATTCTTCAGGATTAATCATGTTGATTTTCTTCGCCATAGTTAATCTAGCAACTGTTCTATTAGCCATTTTAGCCATAACTTCTAGACTTCGATTGATGCGTTCCCATCCATCACTTATTAACGGTTTACAAATCTTGATGTACTCTTCCTTATTTGGAGCAGGAATTGTGATGTATAATTGGGTAGGAGATATTTTTGTATCAATCATCTTTTGAAAAGCTTCAGGATTAGTCCCATTAGAAACAAGAAAAGTAGATAATCCTTTACTCTCGAGTAATTTTAGTAAATCAGTAAGAAATGGATATAATGTAGGTTCTCCTGCAAGACTCAATGCAACATGTTTTGGGTTTGATACTTCGTCGAATTTTTCCTTTGAAACAACTGGTTTGTAACCTGAGATGCATCTTTTCCAACCCCATTTCAATCCTTCATAGACTTCTTCCGGTGAATCGAATTCAGATTCATCGACATCCCAAATCGGTTTCAATCCTAGGTCTTTTTCTTGTAATCGCCAACAAAACAAACATTGATGATTGCATAACAGAGTTGGAGTTGCTTGAATACATCTATGACTTTGTATGCCATAAGCTGATTTGTAACAGAATCTGTCTTCCTTAAGATAATTATGAGTCCACAAACATTTTTTTACAGCGATTTGTTTTCCATATAACTGATACCCTTGTTTCAATAAGCGTTTCTTTATTTGTGGAGAAATAACCGAGGACGCATTATTATCAGTTTTAGACATTACAAAAACTTCTCAAACATCTGTTAAATTTTCTAAGGTTTAAACCATACAAAACCATAATATCGAATTTGATTTGATTTCTGAATAGAAGCAATAACGAATTTTTTGCGAACAGAAGTAGCTAATCTTCCAGCACGAACTAATTCCATAGCACTTAGTTTACTACCTCGAGGTATTGAAGAAATAACATATGGTGAATGATCCAAACCCGGTCCCTTATGGTAAACTGCAAAGTCTGCTCCAAATTTTAATCCAGGTCGAGGAATCATCCCTCTTTTTCTAATATCCTTATAGATTAACATTTTTTCATCGAACAGCTTTATGTTATCTTTGCCTTTTTTCTGTAATTTACTGAGTGGGACTTCTTCCTTGCTACCTTGATAATAGATTGCAATTCTTTCATGTTCAAGTAAATAGCAAGCTTCTATTAATGTCAATTCTAAAGGTCGATCGAAATTATCACCCTTTGGTTTTCTGATACCAAGTGGTTTGCCAAAAAAACCAGAATTATAGATTTTAGAGCCTTGTTCATGATTCCAAATCATAACTCTACTTTTAATTAATTCAGCAGAAACGGCAGCTTTCTTTTTAGATTTGTTTTGCTTTTTCTT
>DAOVHJ010000090.1 GCA_030671945.1 Candidatus Heimdallarchaeota archaeon | reverse complement strand
TACTGTGCAAAATGTGGAGCAAGAGCAATACCTGGTGCGAAGTTTTGTCGATCCTGTGGTAACAAGTTAGAGAAAGCTAAGAAACCAGTGGTTTTGGAAGAAGAGGAGAGATATGATGAGGAGTCAATGGAGGAATACCAACCAGAACCATCATTAGTAAAGGTTGAACTTACTAAGGAAGAAGAAGAGTCACTTTTAATTTTATCAGATATAATCCCTCTACAGAAAAAGATTGAGGAATTAAGTAAAGAAAAAGATACTCTTGAAATTAAATTCAGAGTTGAAGAAGAAATCACTGAAAAAGAGTATAATGCAGACTCTAAGAAATTAACCAGTGACATGACTAAATTTGAAAAAGAAATCAAAGAGAAACGCAAAGTAATGTCATCTCTGTCCTTGTTAAATCTTGTTGGTGATGTTATTGAGATGCGAGAACGCCAAGAAAAACTCGAAGAGATTTTTGAGGAAGGACGCATTCAGGAATCAACTCATGATCGTCTAAAGAAAGAGTACAAAGAGAAAGAAAAATCAATAAAAGCACAAGTTGACGAAGAGGAAGCAAGACTAAAGCAATTTAGACGTAATCTAGTTGATGAAAAAGAAGAGATCGCTTCTTTGAAGGAAGAATTATTCGCTCGATATTCTGTAGAAGAATTCACTGAAAAAGAATATCGTGCAAAGATCAAGGAGCTCGAATCTCGTAATACTGATGGCTTAATCGCTGCAGTTGATGAAGTAATCGCTCGTATGGCCAAGGTCTAACTCCCTTTTTGATTACTTCCTATAATTCTTTTTTTTATTCTAATTTTTTATTTAGTATATTTAGCAAAGAATTTAATTGCTATAAGCATCGAACGTAGTTTGTATAATACCAAGGGATGAAAATCTACAAATGACTGTAAGAACGCTCAAAAAGAAATTCTCTAATGAAGAAATTGTAAAGCTTTCTGAAGAGATTCTAGCAATAAAAGAAGAAAAAAATGCTGTTATTCTTGCTCATTATTACCAAGAATTAGAAATACAAGATGTAGCTGATATTGTTGGTGACTCATTGGGTTTAAGCCAAGCTGCAAGAGATGTAGAAGACGCTGATTTCATAGTTTTTGCTGGAGTGCATTTTATGGCGGAAACTGCTAAAATTCTAAATCCAACAAAAAGAGTGCTTATTCCTAGTATTAATGCAGGTTGTCCTATGGCAAATCAATGCACACCTGATGTTATTCAAGCTGCTCGCAAGAAACACGGAAAAGCTGTACCTGTAGTTGTATATGTAAATACAACAGCCGAAACTAAAGCTGTTGCAGATGTTACATGTACAAGCTCAAATGCTCCAACAGTGGTAAAGAACCTCGGTGTAAAGAAAGTTCTTTTTGGGCCCGATCGTAATCTCGGATTATACGTTCAGAAACAATTACCGGATGTTGAAGTTATAGCAGTACCAGAAGACGGTCACTGTATAGTTCATAAAAGATTCAGTGTAAAAGCAATTAATGCAATTAAAGAACAGTATCCTAATGCTCTGTTAATTGCTCATCCTGAATGTAATGAAGATGTACAAGATATTGCGGATTTTGTTGGATCGACATCAGGCATGAGACGTTTCGGACGTGAGACAAAAGCGAAAGTCATCATAGTTGCAACTGAAAAAGGATTAGTTGATCGTATGAATAGGGATAATCCTGAAAAGAAATTTATTCTAGCAAAGGATACAGCTATATGTAGAAATATGAAAAGAATTAATATTGAAAATCTCAGGGATTCATTGTTGCATGAACAACACGAGATTATTATTCCAAAAGAAATACATGATAAAGCAGAAAAAGCAATCTTAAGGATGTTTGAACTCACATGAAGCGAATATTACCGTTACCAAAAACACAAGTTCGAGAAATGTTGATCAACTTCATGATGGAGGATGAGGGGTATGGAGATATAACTTCTGAAATTCTCTTTCCGGAAGATAAACAAGCACAAGCCAGGATTTTTACAAAAGAAGAGTGTATACTTGCAGGATCCGTTTTGATTCCTGAAATTTTCGAGCCCGAAGGCTGTGAAGTTACTCTCAAAGCAAAAGATGGTGACAAATTAGAGAAGAACCAAGACATAGCGCTTATTTATGGTCCAATGAAGAAAATCTTGCTGAGAGAAAGAGTAACTCTAAATTTATTATCTCGAATGAGTGGTATAGCTACTCAAACATGGTCATACGTTAAACTCGTTCCAAAAGATTCCAAAACTGTTATTGCTGCAACTAGAAAAACAACCCCTGGATTACGATTACTTGAGAAATATGCCGTTGCTTGTGGAGGGGGAGATACTCATCGTCTTCGGTTAGATGATATGGTTTTAATTAAAGATAATCATCGAGTTCTCTTCAAATCAATTACAGAAGCAGTAAAAGTCCTCAAGTCTCAACTAAGTTTTTCAAAGAAAATCGAAGTCGAAGTAGAAGATTACGATATGATGCTTGAAGCAGTTAATGCGGGTGCTGACATCGTCATGTTAGACAACATGTCACCAGCCGAAGTGAAGAAAGCAATTGAAATTTTGGAAGAAAAGAAATTAAGAGACAAAGTAATTCTTGAATTAAGTGGAGGAATAAATAAAGGAAATCTTTCTCAATATGCTGGATTAGGTGCAGATGTGATTTCTTCTGGTGCATTAACACATTCCTACAAATCAATTGATTTGTCACTCGATATTATAAAATAAAAGAAAAGTGATAAACAAATTTAGTGAGTGACTTCACTTTTCTTGATATTATTTTGTTTTCTTAGAAAATAATCCGAATTCTGTAATTTATAGAAATGGATTCAATAATTATCTTTTGATTTTTTAACTTGCGACAAGAATTTTAAAGAGATATATTATTTCTTTAGTCGAACCTTAAATTCATAAAAAACGGGGAAAAAAATACAATGGAATTTGCACCTATAATCGAAAAGGTGGCCTTTAATTTACTTAAATATGCTGCAACAGTTTTACCGGAAAACGCTATAAAAGCAATAAAAACAGCATATGAAAATGAAACCAACCCGGTAGGTAAAAGTCAATTAGAAGCTATCATCAAGAATTTTGAGACAGGATCAAAGCTCCGCATTCCAATGTGTCAAGATACTGGCATACATATTTATTATGTAGAAATTGGCGCTGATAGTCCAATTGAAGACCTTGGAAAGATAAAGGAAGTATTAACAAATGCCTCTAAAAGAGCAACAACTGAAGTACCAATGCGACCAAACGCAGTAGATCCATTTGGTAGTAACTCTGGTGACAACACAGGAAGATACATCCCATGGATTAATTGGGAAATTGTGCCTGGTGATAAAATCAAGATAACAGCCCTCCCAAAGGGTGGTGGAAGTGAGAATATGAGTACAGTAAAAATGCTGAAGCCAGGAGTTGGGATAAAAGGTGTTATGAAAGAAGTGCTTGATTGGATGATTCAAGCAGGTGGCCAACCGTGCCCACCAACAGTAGTAGGTGTTGCAGTCGGTGGTGGAGCAGATATTGCAATAAAAATTGCTAAAAAGCAATTAATGAGACCAATTGGAGAACCTCACCCACAAAAAGAAGTTGCTGAAATAGAAAAGAAGCTAAAAGCAGCAATAAACATAACTGGAATAGGTCCAATGGGTTTAGGCGGACAAACAACTTGTTTAGCAGTCCACATGGATTATGCTCATAGACATCCTGCTTCCTTACCAATGGCAATTGCTGTACAATGTTGGGCAGCAAGACAATCAGCTGCGGAAATAAGCGCTGATGGGAAAGTAAAATATTTGCATCACACAATCAAGGAGTAAAAGAAAATGGCAGTAGTAAAATTACAAACTCCTATCCCAGAAGAAGAAATTCGCAAACTAAAAGCTGGCGATATCATTTACATAAGTGGTATTGTTTATCTCTCTCGAGATGAAGCTCATTTGAGAGCTTTAGAATATGCTGAAGAGGGAAAAGAATTACCTTTAGATTTCAAAGGTTTAGCTCTCTTTCATTGTGGTCCAATTGTGAAGCAAGATGACAAAGGTGAATGGCACGTTGTTGCAGCAGGTCCTACAACATCTTCAAGAATGGAAATTTTCCAAGACAAATATATTGAAAAATTTAGAGTAAGTGTTGTTATTGGCAAAGGTGGAATGTTTGACCGCACAGCTACCGCGATGAAGAAATATGGTGCTGTTTATGGTGCTTTCACTGGCGGAGCAGCTGTCTTAGCCGCAAAAGCTGTAAAGAAAGTTAAAGCTGTTGAATGGCTTGATTTGGGAACACCTGAAGCTTTATGGGTTTTTGAAGTAGAAGAATTTGGTCCATTAACTGTAGCCATTGATACACATGGAAACAATCTCTTCAAAGATGTAGCAACAATAGCTGAAAAGAATCGAGAAAAAGCCTACGATATTCTTGGAGTTTCTAAAGAATAGTAGGATCTTTTTTCCTCTCTTTTTTTATTTCTTTCAACTCTTGGTAGTATTGAATCCACTCATATCTACGTCTAGTTCTATTTTTTCCTTTCTTAAATCCAAAATTGTTTGCCAATTTTATCATGGGATAATTATCGATACGTGTCCAGAGTGTTGCTTTATTGTATCCCAATAATTCTCCTCTTTTTATGATATACGATAATAATTCCTTTCCAATCCCTTTTCTTTGGAAAGGCTCTGCTACTGTAATTCCTATATCAAATTCACCTTGTTCTAATTCTTCATCTTCTTGCCAATCAGCATATAGTGTTACTAAACCAACAATACCACTTGGATTATCTCTTAACCTCTTCCACGGGAATAATTTGCGAATAATGCGTTTTTGTTCATTCTTATATTCATTTTGTGGAAGAATCGCAACGAAAACTTCCCATAATCCTTCGTCAATCGTATTTATCCAATCATCCACTAGCTCCTTTGTTTCACTATACATGCCAACCATTTTTTTATCAACAAGATCTATTAAATCGAATAATCCTTGACGATCGCTTGCTTCTAGAAGTCTTATCTGTAACATCACTTTTCAATTTAAATGGGTTAAACTATTTAATAAAAATAATCTCTGGTTAGATTTTTTCTTGTTTATTTTCCTATTTCACAAAAACTTTTTGAGGTAGGAAAAGTTAGCAATAAAATATGGTTGAATTTGATCCTAGACTTATCCTGGCTATTTTTTTACAATTAATCTCAACTTCAATAAATTACATTGGTATGACTATCCAGAAAAAAGCAGCGACCAAAATACCAAAAATAGGACCAGATACTGGATATCGTAAGTCTCTCAAGAATCTGATAATAAATAAAGCATGGGTTTTTGGTCTTGGATTAAACGCATCAAGCACCTTTTTTGCAGCAGGTGCTTTTGCCTTAGCTTCAATAACAATTATTCAACCACTGTATGGATTTGGTCTTATCGTATTAGTTATTTTTATTCGTTTTTACTTGAAAGAAAAAATCAATCGTTTGGATATTTTTGGAGTATTATTTGGTGTTATTGGGATAATTGTGATAGGCATTACTGCAAGATCATTGCCTGAAGTTTCATATACAGATATGTTAGATATGTTCTTAGATTTCAGAGGAATCATATTTTTTGCAGTCTTTTTATCCATTGCTTTAATATCTTATATAGTCAGTGAAAAAACAAAAAAAACTACTTCCTTGGTTTTTTTGGTTATTTCATCTGCTATCTGGACTTCCACTCAAAATATTTTCAACAAAGCAGTCGCAACAGCAGTTCGAGATGCTGGCTTCAAAGGGGCTTTCTTTGGTGAAGCTTGGTTGTATACCTGGAGTTTTGTTTTGTTATTTCTATTAGTTAGTATCATTGGAATTATTATGCTAAATATTGCGTATCAGCAAGGACATGGAGTTATTATTCTGCCAATTTGGACTGCAATGCAAGTCATTATACCTGTATTATCCGGAATCATTGTATTCAGAGAATGGCAACCGGCAACAGGTTACGTTGGATGGGAAATTGCTGTTCAATCTGTAGGAATTATCATAATGCTTACTTCTATTGTTGTTTTGTCCATCAGCAATGGTCGGAAGGAAGAGTTCAGCAAGACATTATCTCCTGTCGTTGATAATGGAGAATCAACTGAAGTTTTGAAATTAAACTCAAAGGAAGACACTCTTACACAAACTGAACTTAACAATAATAATTAAAAAGGAACAAAGTAGAATCCGATTAAGGATCTAAAGAAAATAACTATCTGAGGTTGAAAAATGTTTGGCGGACCACTTCGTTGGGCTTCTAGTGAAGGCGTGTTTCTTTTTCAAGTTCCTGATGATGAGCATTTACTCCCAACGGAAATAGTAATTTTACTTTCTAGCAGTTTATACGCTATTCAAATATTCTTCAATAAAGGACAAATAAAATTCAACAATGAAGATCTCAATATTATCAAATTAACTTTTCATCCACCATACACAACAGAAGAGGAAGAAGACGAGAAAAAAGGATACGTCATCCATAGTGCATTTAAAGATGGTATATGTGTTCAGAGTATTTTTCTTGCGGATCAAGCAACAAATCAACTAAGTGAATTTGAATCAGCTTTTCTTGATTCTGTTGTAAATAATTTGTTAGAAACCCTCGTAAAAGAAGGACGCAGTGTTTCCGACATTCCCTTTCTCAAAGATAGAAGAGTTATTGATGAAATCGAGGAAATGCTTCACGAGATAGATACCAAGTATAAATCATTAGCTGCAAGTTGGTCATTAGCAGTAGGTCCTGATGAGGAAACTACTCGATTTGATTTTCATCATGTCCTATATAACGGTAAAATTAAGGTTGAAGAGCTATTATATGATCTCGGGGATCGAGCAGTTGAATCTTTCAGTCAGCTTCTAATGAGTAATGAAGAAAAAAATGTTCTTTACAAAATCGCAAAGAGTTTGGTGAATCTTTCTGGATTATTATATGAAAACCAAAAGGTTGATTCAATAGAAGAAGACAAGTTAAATTTCAGTCACTCTGAGATAATTCTAGAATCAACAATTACAAAAAGATTATTCAGATTAGATGTCCGATCTTATGAGATTGATGATGAACCATACTGTGACATAACTATTATGTGTTAAGTTTCACAGCCTTATTTCTTCTGTACAGTATTCCTCATCCAATCAAACATATATAACTGAGCTAATCCAGCCCATTTTCCGTAATGCTCTACAAGTTTTTCACGACACTCTTCAAGAGATTTCTCCTTACCACGGAAGAAAATCTTTGAAACACCTCTCTGTATCCAAATGTCAGTTGGAGGGGCATCCAATTTCCCTAAACCGTATAAAAGAAACATATCAGCAACTTTTGGTCCAATGCCCTTAAGTTTCAGCAATTCTTTTTTTGCTACTAATGTTGGCATTGTCCGCATTTTTTCAAGACGTATTTGATAATTGGCAATATCTTCTGTACTCTCAATAACATATTCTTCTCTATATCCGAGTTTTGCTTCTTTTAGTAGATGTTTGTATCGATAGAGTTTCTTTGGATCCGGAAAAGAATATACCATAAAATGATCTGTTGGAAATTTATCTCCCATTAATTCTTTAATTCTTCTAGCTTGACCAATCCATTTCCATACAGAACTATTTTGGGTTAAGATCGATGAAATTAAACTTTCGAAAAGATCATGTGCACATGTAAGTTTAATTCCCTTACAATGACTAAATGATGGTGCTATTGGATCTTTCTTAAAAATCTCATAGAATTCGAGCAAGTTCATATGAAGTCCAAAAGTTCTTCGCATTAAATTTCTCATTTCTTTAATATCACTTTCACTTAATGGCATTGTATGTGCTGCTAGCTCGACAATAAGCTTTGAACCTTTTTGGAAAAATCTTGTAACCACTTTCCTGTTTGTACTAGGTATATTGACAACCATATAATATCTGTTTGATTTGTCACTTCGAGGAATCGGAAAAGAGCTATGTCCCGTTTCTAAAGTATGTTTTAAATTAAACGGTCCTTGTGTTGTAAGATTTAAAGTAATCCAATTATCCATAACCATTGTTCATTTCCTTCTAAGGGATGGGTCAATTATCTAATCAAAAATACTTTTGGAATATATACATAACATGTGTACTCTTGTAAAATTACCCAATAATGTTTCTAACTCTCTCTTCGTACTTGAAGAAAGCTTCTTGGATTTTACTTAGAAATACTCCGCTTTCCTTGAATTTCTCAGTTGAATAATCCCGAGCACTTACAGCGAAAGCCATCATTCTCGATGCTGCGTACACCTCATAGAAAAAGATTCGATTACTAATTTCTGGTAGTTTAACCTTTGTGATATAATCATTGTAGAATTGGTGACGGTAATTATTTAGCTCAGGATAAAGCGAAAAGAAGAACAAAGTCCAACCAGCATCAAGAGCCGGGTCACCAAGCCTGGAGTATTCCCAATCAATTAATCCTGTAATTTTGGCTCCATGCACCATGATATTTCTGGGTTGGGGATCACCATGTAATAATGAAAATCGCTCTAGTTTTAATTGCTTCTTAAAAGAGATAAACCACTTAGACAATGGTTCAACGTAATATCCTGCTTTCCTCAAGAAGTTTAAAGATCTTGTAATATCATTAAGAATAAATTTATCATAAGG
>DAOVHJ010000222.1 GCA_030671945.1 Candidatus Heimdallarchaeota archaeon | reverse complement strand
TTACCATGGAAACAATATCTTATAATCTCAATGTTAACACATGCAACGATAACTAGTATAATCTACGCAAGTAGAGCAATGTATCATCTCCGAAGAGCAGATAAAGGAATCTTTCCAAAAACTGAAAGAAATGTGTGATAAGCATTCAGTCTAGGAATAATAAAGAAATCTTTTTAGTGAAGATTGTAGAAAACTAAGAAGTGGTTTTTTCATTGGTAAGATTGTTTCGCGGTAAAACACCAAAAATTAAAGATGACAAAGGAAACATAATCCCAACAAGTATTGCTTCCCTTGAACAAATAGAGCTCGATGGAGTAAAACAATGGATTCTAATAAGAAGTCATAATGTAGATAATCCATTACTCTTGTTTCTACACGGAGGACCCGGTTCAGCAGAAATGGGGTTTGCTCATAAATACGAACGAAAACTTGAGGAGCATTTCATATTTGTTAATTGGGATCAAAGGGGAGCTGGGAAATCATTTAACAAAAAAATCCCCAAAGAAAGCATGAATATTGAACAATTTGTATCAGATGCTCATGAATTAATTCTAGATTTAATGAAACGTTTCAAGAAAGAAAAAATTATACTTATGGGGCATTCTTGGGGAAGCATTTTAGGAGTTTTACTAGTTCAAAGATATCCTGAGCTGTTTTCCGCTTATGTTGGAATAGGTCAAGTAACAAATCTTACAGATAACGAAAAAGTATCATACCAATTCACCATTGATGAAGCAAAGAAGAGGGGAAACAAAAAAGCTGAAAAAGAACTGCTAAAACTTCAACCACCATATTTCAGTGATATCAAACAACTGAATAAACAAAGAAAATGGTTGAATAAATTTGGGGGAGCACTCTACAATCAAACTAGTATTTTGCCATTACTCAAAGCAATACTTGGAGCACCGGAATATACCATTAGAGATATCATAAGATTCGTTCAAGGAACAGTTTTCACTTTAAAGTCATTATGGGAAGAAGTTATTAATAAAATAGATTTACCCAAAGATGCAAAGAAATTTTCAATACCAGTGTACTTTATCCTTGGTAAATATGATTACAATACACCTTTTGAGTTAGCAGAAGAGTACTTTACAAAACTACAAGCACCCAAAAAAGAACTCCTCTGGTTTGAGAAATCAGCACACTCAGCTAATTATGAGGAACCAGAGAAATTCGATGAAGTAATGATAGAAAAAGTGCTGAAAGAAGTCAAGTAGGGAATTTAGTTGCTTGAATTTTATTTTGGTTTAATTCTTCTTAAATAAACGAATTTTCTTTTTTCGAATAAAACAAAAACCGTTAATAAAATGGCTTTTAAATTATAATCTCATATTCTTTCCGTAATACATTAGTTCATAGATTACCGTAGATTCATACTGTTCGTTCTTACCATCTTTTTCTAAAACCAATTTTGCTTTTCCTAAAAACCGGTGATACCAAGGATTTTTACCAATTTGGTTGAAAAATAAATGTGGACTGTTCATCATTAGTAAATTTTGTAGCACTAAATCTTTATTTCGTTGAATATTTAATGTGAATTTAATTTTATTATCATCATAATTGAACTCTAATAAATTAGAGACCATTTTTTTAGTCTTCGGATGTTTTTCTGTTTGATTATAAGTGACAGTTAGTTTTCTACTATCATCTGTAAGAACACTTGTCTTGTCTAATAATAAAACATAAGGTACTTGTTTGTAGTTGTATTCTTTTCTTAAGACCAGGTTACCTGTAAGTAGAACATAATCACCAAAATGTGCTCTTGACCAATACCAATGATTAAACAAACTACTGGGGTCAGCGTTTCCCCAATTATGATCATGGTAACCATAACCATTGATTTGCTTCTTAATACCATTGACAGTTAAAGTACCAGCTATTTTGCCATAAGGGACAGAGGGAAACCAAGCAAAGTACTTCTCTTTCTCCTTTTTTTGGAAATAAAGGAACCCATTTCCGGTTCTCTTCATTGTTTGATGCAAGTTTTCTAAGGTAATTTCAGCGTCAATGGATTTTGTTTTTGCTTTTATTTTATAATTCTTCAAATCCCCAATAAAGTAATTATTTTTTATCCGAACCTCACATTGTTCCTTTGAACTAGAGTAATTTTCCTTCCAGTTTTTTTCAAAAGAAATTTCTCGGATCAGTTTCCCATTTGGATCTGTATAATCAATCACTACAATAGGCCTTGTCGGAAAATGAGTGTCAAAGAATGGTTTTGGGCCGAAAATAATGACTAGTACTGAACCATCATCTAATTCCGCATCAAAATACCACCACTCAAAATGGTTTCGATCAAGAGGAACTCTTTGACCATCTTCCCACATTTCGGGGATTTGTTTCATTCCTTCTTTCTTAAAATGTTGAATTTCATTGCCCAAGTATGCTTTAACCTTACTTGATTTCATGAAAGAAACAATTGTCTTTCAATAATATTTAATTTTCCCTTTGTAAAAAAGGAAACTTTAAGCTAGGTTAATTCTTCTTGAATAAGCGAGTTTTCTTTTTACGAAAATAAACAAAAATGATTACAAGAACAATTATGATTAGTACTCCGCCTGTTACGAGACCGATTGTTATCCAGTTTATGGTGTTTGGTGGTGAATAAAATTCTGCTTTAAGCACGAGATTTTGACCATCAAAAGTAATAATACCACCGTATCCGATTGTAATTGACTCATTTGTCTCGAGTAAAACCTCTGAGGAATCAAAGACAAAAAGATTAAAGCTCTGCTCATTTGGAAATTGATTATTCCTTCGAGTGCCATCAAAATTCACAGCCCGAACAATTGTTTCATTTCCATCTGAATAAGGATTCATGATGACTGTTTTTGGAGCATTAGTTGTCATCTTGAAACCATAGCCAGTAGGTTCAAAGATATCAGTTATGAAATCAGTTCGCAATGCTTCAGCTAAAGTATTCTGACCCATAATAATATCCACCCAAAAATCTTCACCCAGACGATTCCTTAAGTAAGTGCAATTTCCATTTACAACAATCGAAGTTGTATCGGTAACGCTTGTGCCAAAAAGTGTTTGTAAACCAAAGTCAGTTCTTTTGGTTCCATTGTGGAAGAAAAGTGAAGTATCACCTGTTGCAATAACAGGTTTTTCATTTGCGAAATCCTCTACTAGAGATATTTCAGTCTCATTCATAGCTGCAACATCAGGTAAGATTAGCATTTGAACACCTAACTGATCAAGATTTCCTAAATCTCTGGAGGTAATTACTTTTGTTGGAATGTGCGACTGTAGCATCATTGCTGTTATACCAAAAAGATCATAGCTGTGATGACCACCAATATATTCGTTATAAGACCCCCAAAATTGGTCATTAAAGACACCCTCACCATAATCAACAATAGGATTGTGAATTGTATCAAGCGAATAAACAAAATCTCTCGTTTGAGGACTATAATAGACTGCTACGGGATTAACAACTTCCCAATCACCATATAGATAGGAATCATAATCTGAAATCCAACTGAAAAGCTCACTTCGATAATCCAAATCCACTGTACCATCCATATCAGGTCCTTTTGTCTCCCAGAAATTCCCTTCAAACATAACATTAGCAGCAGCAAGCATGGTGGAATCTTCAGAATCGATAGCATAATCCAAAATCCAGCTTGGATGGTCATTGTCTAAAGCTCTATACTGAAGGTTCTTAATTACTGTGTATAACCACAAATCTTCAGTAAAAGCTCTCGAGTCACCTTCAGTACCAAACTCATAGGTAATTGCATCAAGATAGTCATAGAGATAATAGGGATCGGCACCTGATAGCAAGCCTTGTAATCCTTGAGCCAGCCAAATCTCAGCAATGATTTTTATGTTTGGATTAATTCCCTTGGCAACTGATGAAACTTCAGCGAAAAATTCACTAACAACATCTGTTCGGAATTGTAACCATTCAACAAAAACTGGATTATTCAAATCAAACTCAGATTCATCGCCAGGAGGTGGATGACCATATCTAGAAGTGAACTCTGCAACAGTATAAGCATCAAAACTACCCCAAGTCCATTCATTGTCATCACTATACCAAGTCTTCCAAAAAGGAACGTCGATATAAATTCCATCTAAGCCTGTTGCTGCGAGGTCCGCAACAATAGACATGTACTGAGATCTCCAATCCGGAGCGAGAGGAGTGATCCAAGCTGATTCGTCGCCTTTCTCCACCCAAAAACCAAGCTCAGAACCATAAACAGCATAGTTCCCATCAAGGTCTCTTTGAATCCATTCAGGATGGTTTTTTAGAGTTGAATTGTCTTTTGAGCTGGCATCTTCTGTTATTAATTCAAAACCAGCAATGTATTCAACGACAAATAATCCTTCTTGATGAGCGATTTCAACAATTCTTTCTGTTCCATCAATATATATCTCGGGATCAAAAAAAGTCTCATATAAATGAATGAGACCAATATCTAATTCGAGGACATTAACATTCTGGCTAACTAACTCGAGGACTCTTTCTCTTATTTCCTCATCTTCCATATCTTCCCAGAACTCATAGCCGACTATTCGAGCACTTTTCAACCAATCTGGTGTTGAAGGATCAACCGACTGTATTTCAATTCCGGATGTAATTCGACTTTGGCTTAAAATTGAAAGAGACAATAGACAAAGAATGAGAGTAGCTCTTATTGAATTACTTTTCCTATTTTGAGAGATTTTTCCGCAAATTAAGAACTTCACTTCAAGCACCAAACAAGATATAATAAAACCAACAAGATAAAAAAGATAACTCAAAAGAAAAACAATCTTCGATACCTATTTCAGTTAAGAGAGTAAAGCTAGCTTGATTATCATGCTTTGGGTAACAAGAGATTATGTTCATGTGGACAGGGTTGCTTGTCCATGGTTAATTAGTCGATTTATTGATAGGAGAGCACAGTTTGTTTTCATGCCTCGAGATAAAATTACAGATTTTGTAGAGAAAACTGGTGCAATACCTTTT
>DAOVHJ010000126.1 GCA_030671945.1 Candidatus Heimdallarchaeota archaeon | reverse complement strand
TTCACGAAGGGTGCTCATTCTAATTAACCAAGCCTCTCGAGCATAATACATCGTTGGGGTTTTACAACGCCAACAAAAACCACTTGTATGTTTTTCAACCTTATCAGTTACTAAACGATTTTCTTTTCTTAATGCTTTTAGTATGTGTTTATCAGCATCTTTAATGAACATTCCAGCCCAAGGAGTAATTTCTTCTTTGAACTTTCCATTAGTTTCAACTGGTTGCAAAAATGGCAAATCTTTCTGGAGTGCTAACTCATAATCTTCAGGTCCAAAAGCTGGTGCAGTATGAACAATACCTGTTCCTTCCTCTGTACTTACGAAATCTGCAACTACAACTCTGAATCCTTTATTCTTGTTTTTTGCAGGGAGTTTTGCATACGGAATTAGTTGGATGTATTTCATTTCCTCCAATTCTTTACCTTTTACTTTCTCGAGTATCTCATAATCTTTCTCTGGAAAAATAGCTGCTGCTCTATCTTCAGCAAGATAGTAAATTTCATTCTCTCGTTTAATTTTAACATACATAATATTTTTTCCAACAGCTAAACCGACATTAGAAACCAATGTCCAAGGAGTTGTTGTCCAAGCGAGGAAATAAGTATCCGGTTGACCTTCTATACTGAATTTTACAGTAATAGATGGATCTTCTGTTTCCTTTAATCCTTGAGAATACTCATGACTACTAAGAGTCACCTCGCATCGTGGACAAGATGGAATTACTTTATGTCCTTTAATGAGGAGACCTTTCTTCCATAGTTCCTTCAAGCTCCACCAAACAGATTCGATATAATAATCTTCCATAGTAATGTAGGCTTTATCCATATCTATCCAGAAGCCTACGCGCTTGGTCATGTCTTCCCATTCTTTAACATACTTCATGACCGATTTTCTACACATATTATTGAACTCTTTAACACCATAATCTAAAATCTCAGGTTTGGAGTTTAATCCTAACTGCTTTTCAACTTCGATTTCTACTGGTAAACCATGACAATCCCATCCTCCAATAAGTGGGAAAACAAAAAAACCATCCATAGTTTTGTATCTGAGATATAAATCCTTCAAGCATCTAGTTAATACATGACCGACATGTGGTAAACCATTCGCAGTAGGCGGTCCCTCTAAGAAAATGTATTTCTTGAGATCTTTTCTTTCATCTCGGAGTTTATGAAATACGTTTTCTTTATCCCAATATTTTAGTATGTTTTCTTCAATCTTTGGCAAGTGTACGAAAGTTTTTACTTCTTTGAAAAGAGCCATTTTGTTTTGACCTCGATTATTAAAATGAAAGATAGCTGAAATCTGATTGCCTATATAATATTCGGAAAATCTTTGGATGCTTTATAGGTTTTTTGATGATATAGTTTTCCATGAAATAGTTAAAATTTGACAAATTATCCGAAACCATTATGAGTGCTTTTTCTAATATTTAGATTATGCTGGAAACTAGTGAAACGCAAGAAAATAGCGAAGATGCTACTCAAGATAGCGAACTGCAATCCTATCTAGAACAAGAAATCTTTGTTGAACCTAAACGTAAAGTAACTTGGCGATCCTTCATCAGAATTAGTGGTTTTACCATTACTTTTGTCTCTCTCGCTTTACTCTCCATGATAATCGGGTTAGTTATGTATTATGGGTTTTCAGGCACTATGGTAAGAAATGCTGGTTTCTGGATAATTTTTGTTGGTGTAGGATTATTTCTCATATCAGTTATCTTTGGCTTTGAACGGGTAGATTAAACTTAGAACAAAGATTAAGAAAACATAAAGAAAATATATCATATTATTTCTGAAAATCCTCTTCAGACCAAGATGAGACACGAATACTCTCACTTTTGCATTTCGGACATACAGTTCTTTGAAAAACAAGGCCATCATCTTCAACTTGGATATATTCTGCTTTATCAAATCGATGACTGCAATCATTGCATATGTATACATCCGGTCTCCAAACATCAGAGGTTTTCTTATCCTTCTTTGTCATGAATCTGCCCCAGAGATTATTAACTGTAAATATGTTCTTACAGTACCTTTAATACATTTTTTGGTTTAAAATCGTATACTTGTTGAAATTTTTTTCAAGTTCTATTTCGATTACATGATATTTCTCCTAACAATACGAATTTGAACAATACTTAAATAAATGATAAAAATTTTAAAGCAGAAAGAAAATCAAGAATTAGTCCTGAATAGAGCATAAACATATTCGGAGATGCAAAGAACTATGTCTTTATGGCGAAATAAAACAAATCGAACAATCCTAATTTCCTCAATTTTCTTAGTACTTGTATTAGCACTGATTATATTCATTTCATTCTTTAATATTGTTGATAATCCATTACCACCTAGTTTAAGTTGGATATTCATTGATGGAGTAATGTTTACCTTTGTAATTTTGCTCTTCTGGGGATTATACTTCAATATTTTGTTATTAATTGGCAGTATTCGAGAAAAAATGAATGCTCTACCTGGTTGGGTAGAAGTAATTATTAGTTTGATAATTACATTGCTTCCAGCTATTTTTATTGGGAATACAGGAAATTTCTCCACTAAATGGGTTGTGTTTGGTGGAACATCTCTTGGAGTTGTATTGATAACTTTATGGTTTATCATGTCAAGTACACCCAAAGAAGACGCTACCGCAAAATCATGATTAGCATAGCTCTTCTTACTTTATTCTTTTATTTCACAACTATCTTGAATCTATATCATATCAATGACTATATCATTATTTTTTAATAAAAAAAGTCAATTTCTAATCACTCTTGAAGTAAAACTTATTTACTCATGATATTTCAAATTGATATGAAAGGCAAAAAAAACCAAAAATCAGCCTAAACCAAGTACCATAGGATGGTTTCGATCACCCTGTACATTTACTCTTTCGATTTGGCTGAGTCCCTATAAACTTGCGCGCTGGAATCAGCATCCTTTTGATTCGAGCAGTGAGAAAGTATCTTTTCATTGGAAAGACCCAAGGGACAATTAAAGGTAATTTTTGCTTTGCTAAAACTTACAAAAAGTAAGAAGAAATAGAAATAATAGGTGAAAATAATGTCCCACGATTCAGGTGAAAGACGGCAATTTATAGATCTAGAAAAGAAAGCTCTTGTTAGATATACATACCGTAATCAGAAATTTGAAATTATCGTGGATCCCGAAGCTGCGTTGAATTACAAAAAGGGTGAAGAAATTCCAATAAGTGATATTGTAGAAGGATACATGGTTTTTCACAACGCAACTAAAGGAGAGAAAGCTTCCGAAATAATTCTGGAACAAACTTTTGAATCTGATAATGAAGAGGAAATTGTAAAAATTATCCTAGAGAAGGGTGCTTTACAATTAACACAAGCGCAAAGAAAGAAGCTTTTGAAAGATAAGATTGATGAAATAATCAACTTTATACATGTTCATTGTATAAATCCCCAAACAAACAAACCACATCCACCAGCGCGTATTGAATCTGCTATGGATGAAGCTGGCGTAAACATAGATTATGTTTTACCTCCAGACAAACAAGCTAAAGACATCATTAAACAAATTCAAGCAATTATTCCAATTAGGTTAGAATCAGTTGTTTTAGCTGTAAAAGTCACACCTGACTTTACTGGTCCTGCATATGGTATTGTTGCAGGAGCAGGTGAAATACTTGAAGATCAATGGGGAAATGATGGATCATGGTATGCAAAAATTGAGATGCCTTCTGGTAAACAAGCTGATTTTCTTGATAAAATTAATCAACTAACCAAGGGTAAAGCCGAAGTGAAAATTGTAGAAAGAAAAAGTGAATGAGAAAAATTATGATAAAAAGGAGTAATAATGAATGCCCGTTTTAATAAAAGATAGATCCATGGTCACTCCTGGTGAAACTATCGCTGAAGGAGAATACATGTTAGGATCTAATGTCTTTAGAAAAGAAAAACAGATTATCTCACAAGTAATTGGTCTTGTAACCATAAAAGATAATCATATTAGCGTTGTTTCTTTAAAAGGAAAATACTTTCCAAGAGTTGGAGATCTAGTAATAGGAAAAGTTACCGATGTCTCACTAAGTTCTTGGATAGTAGATATAGAAAGTCCTTATCCAGGAATAATACGAACTTCATCATCTCTTGATAGAAGATTTGATCCCGTGAAAGATGACACTAGAAAAATCTTTGATGTTGGAGATATTGTTGTCTCAAAGATTTTCTCCTTTGATAGAACACGAGATCCACAATTAACATTAAGAAATGATAATCGATCACAAAGCGGTCCATATTTAGGAAAGCTTACCGGTGGTAGAGTGATAAAAGTCAGTCCCTCTAAAATACCAAGACTCATTGGTAGAAGAGGAAGCATGATTTCAACAATCAAACAATACACTAATTGTCGTATGATAGTTGGACAAAATGGTTGTGTTTGGTTCAAAGGCAATAATTTTGAGGATGAATTTTTAGTTCTTCAAGCAATCGAGAAAATAGATCGAGAAGCTCATACTTCCGGATTGACTGATAGGGTAAAAGAATTCTTAGAAGAAATGGTTAAGGATAGAAAACCCCCAACCAAAACTCCGAAAGAAGAGAAACCAGCTGAAAAGAAACCTGCTGGGGAAAAGAAAGCATGAAAAGCTATCACGAATGTTTCGGTGAAAAAAATGGCTAAAGAAAAAGAAAAAACAGTATTAATAACAAAAGATGGAACTCGGCACGATGGTCGAAAAAAGGAAGACATAAGAGAAATAAAATTTGAAGTAGGTGTCTTAGATCGTGCTGATGGTTCATGTTTAATCAATTGGGGCAGAAATAAAATATTAGCAGCAGTTTATGGTCCTAGAGAATTACATCCAAAACATATGCAAATGCCAGATAAGGCATTAATTCGATGTGAATATCGTATGGCGACATTCTCTGTTCCTGAGAGAAAAAGACCTGCTCCTAATAGAAGAGAAAGAGAAATATCTAAAATTTTAGGCGAAGCGCTTAAACCAGCAGTATTTGATTACTTATACCCCCGATCAGTTATCGATGTGTTCATTGAGGTTATACAAGCTGATGGTGGTTCAAGATGTGCAGCTGTATGTGCAGCTTCCTTAGCAATAGCAGATGCTGGTGTACCTATGAAGGATTTAGTTGCTGGATGTGCAGCAGGAATTTTAGATGGTCAAGTCGTTCTTGATTTAGATGATGTCGAAGATAAAGAAGGAGATGGAGATCTTCCATTTGCATATCTTCCTCATACTGAAGAGGTCGTTTTATTACAATCTGATGGAATATTCTCACAAAAAGAATACAAAGAAGCATTGGATATGCTTATTCCTGCAAGCAAGAAAATCTACCAAATGCAAAGAGATGCATTGACAAACAGATATTCTCGTATTACAGAAAAAGTCATAGAAACACTAGATAAAGAGAAGACTCCCGCGAAATCAAAAGAAAAGAAAACAGAGCCAGCGAAGAAAGACTCAAAGAAGAAAGCTGACGATAAGAAGGACAAAGAACCAGCTGCTGAAAAAGCTGAGAAAAAGAAATCTGGCAAGAGAATTCTTGGGAAAAAGAAAACCTCCCCTAAAGAAAAGGCGGAAAAGAAATAATTGGAGGTTAAAAAATGGCAGATACTAATTTAATAAGTCTAGTAGAAAAACAACATATAGTCTCATTATTGGATCATGGTAAAAGAACAGATGGACGAGCCTTTGATGAATTTAGAAAAATTTCAATCATTCCTGGCTATGTAGCAAAAGCAGAAGGCAGTGCTATCGTAAAAATAGGTCGCACAAAGGTTATTGCAGGTGTCAAAGCTCAACTTGGAACACCTTTCCCAGATACTCCTGATTCAGGTGTAGTAACTACAACTGTAGAATTAGTTCCTATTGCTTCACCAATATTCGAATCTGGTCCTCCCAGAGCAAAAGCTATTGAGCTTGCTCGAGTGGCAGATAGAGCTATCCGTGAATCAAAATGTGTGAACAAAGAATCTTTAGTACTAATATCTGGTAAAAAAGTCTGGATTCTATTCATAGATATTTATGTGTTAGATCACGATGGTAATCTTTTCGATGCCTGTGAACTTGCTGCTATTTCAGCAATAATGAATGCTCGAATTCCAGAGACAAAAATCGTTACTGATGAAGAAGGCAATGAAGATGTTGAACTCTTAGAAACAACCACACCGTTAAAACTAGATTACACTCCAATTAGCTGTACTTTCGGAAAGATTGGAAAACACATAATTGTTGACCCAGTCTTGAAAGAAGAAGGCATTGAAGATGCACGAATCACTTTTGCGTTTAGAGATGATGATAAAATCTGTGCTACACAAAAAGGTGAAAACGGAACTTTCACAGTAGATGAGCTTAAGAAATGCATTGACATTGCATCAGAAAGAACGAAAGAAATAAGAAGTCAACTAGATAAAATCACAGACGCGAAAGCTTATCCTTGGTCTGAAGAGACATAAAGAAGAGATAAAAAACAAAAGCTCAGAGGATGGAAACATTGACAAGAAAAACAAAGAAAGTTGGTTCCACAGGTCGTTTTGGCCCTCGATATGGTTCACAGCTTAAGAAGCGCTTCCTCAAAGTAGAAAACAGCATGAATGCAACACACAGATGTCCCAGTTGTGCAAGTCCCAAAGTGAAACGAAAATCAGTTGGGATTTGGAACTGTAAAAAGTGTGGTTTAAGTTTTGCTGGAGGGGCTTGGATACCAGTCACACCAACTGGAAGATCCGCAGCTAGGACTACATTGAGTTTGGAAGATCAACGGCTTGGTAAGACAAGGAAATGACTGAACGAGACATAGCTCCCTATGAAAAGTTCGTTCTAACGACATCAAGGAAGCCCAGTCAGAGAACACGATCATTTATTCGTGATCTTGTACGGGTTATCCCTTGGTCTTTTCATTTTACAAGAGGATCTCGTAGTCTAAATGATTTAGCTAATGAATTAGCTGTTTTAGGGATTAATCGACTCCTAATTGTACATGAGAAAAAAGGGAACCCAAGTTTAGTCAAATTCTTTAAACTAGACAAAGGAAAATTAATGGAGAGGGACTATCGAATTAGAATAAAGGGTATAAGTTTAGCCAGGGAATTAAGAAGAGGTCGAACTATTTTCACAGCTGATTCAAAGTTACAAGTGATTAATCAAAGTCAATCCGATTTTGGTGAACAATTATACACAATGTTATC
>DAOVHJ010000318.1 GCA_030671945.1 Candidatus Heimdallarchaeota archaeon | reverse complement strand
GTAGGATCCTCAGCTGTTTTCTTCCACTCTTCAATTTTCTCAGGAGTCCAATCGGTTTCCTTGCTTGAAACCATTCTTTCTTTGGTATGTTTAGAAGCGATTATTCGACAATCAGAGAAAACTTGATTGCCAAAAACATGATCGCCGTGCGTATGTGTAATTACTAGTGTTGATGTTTTTTTACCTGTTTCTTTTTCTAATTCTTCTTTGAATTTCCTTATGATAGGCAAACTCATTCCTGAATCTACAAAAATAATTTCTGAAGGCAGAACTAAAGCAGCAAC
Organism: Candidatus Heimdallarchaeota archaeon; assembly: GCA_030671945.1. GTDB lineage: Archaea > Asgardarchaeota > Heimdallarchaeia > JABLTI01 > JABLTI01 > JABLTI01. The sequence continues at coordinate 2,941 of DAOVHJ010000318.1, read as the reverse complement.
ATTCCCTCTTGTGCTTCCATCTGTTATTGCATAAACATTCTCTGTTACTTTTTCATATGTCATTTGAATTCATCTCAAGAGTAAATTTCTATTCTGTTTTAATCTTCTTCTTTCATTAATTTTTCTAGGTTTTTCGAATACTTTCGATTAACTCTCTCGAGTTAATTTACTTATTATTAAACGTCTTTATTGTATCTTGGTGAGCATTGTGGCCGCTGTAAGTATTAAGTTTAAATGTCCAAAATGTCAACACGAACCACTCATGAAGATCGACCGAATGGTAAGATGTACTTGTGGTTGGTGGATGCAATCAGAAGAGGATGAAGAACTACCAATTAACAGTGTAGAATATGCAACTGTTGTTGCTTCCTGATTTTTTCGCTTTTTTTTTATTCTCTTTATTTTATTTCTAGATGAGTTTAGTTTGGTTATCCTACCTATTTGTTATTCCGATAACTTTATTTGTAAGTGGGGTAGTTTATATTAAATTTAGTGGATTAAATAATTGTTAATAGAATAACAAAATATAAGAAGGAGTTAATCAGTAAAAGCGAAGTCTTGCTGACAGAGGTGACTACTATGGAATTTTGCGAGAAATGTGGAAGTCTCATGAAACCAACTCGAGAAGAAAAATCAGCGTTTTTAAAATGTTCCTCATGTGGTAAAAAGATTAAAATGACAAAGTCAAAATCTAAAGATTACACTATTACAAGGAAAATCAAACACACTCCAGCAGATAAATTAGAGGTCGTTGAAGTCAAAAAAGCGAAAGCTTTGACAGATGAAGAACGAGAGGAACTTGAGGACTCGTATGGCGATATGTTAGAACAAATGGAAACTGATTAGAATTCGTTTAGATGACATACTTCTTTTCGCAACTTTTTTTATCTTAAAGTATAATAGATAATTTTGAAAATACAAAGACTTTACATTTTGTGAGAACCTTGAGTGAGATTTTTGTTAGATTCGGAGAACTTGGTCTGAAAAGCCCACCTGTAAGAAGACGAATGGAAAAACGTTTAGCTGCTAATATCAGAATTGTCTTGGAAAAGGAAGGGATAGAAGATACAAGAATTACTATTAATAGAGCTTGGGCTAGACTAATTGTCTCACTCGAAAGACAACAAAATTCAATTAAAAAAGAAAGTTTAATTCAGAGGATTATCACAATCTTAACTCAAAATATAGCTGGAATTACATCAGTCAGCCATGTAATTAGATCTAGTTCTGATTTAAACGAAATAAAGAAAACAGCACTTAATCTTGCAAAAGAGAATTTAAAACCAGGAAAATCATTTGCAGTTCGAGCTCGCAGAATTGGTAATCACGATTACTCATCTCAAGATTTGGAAAGACTAGTTGGGGAAGTATTATTTGAATCATTAAGCAAGAAACGTAATCTTACTGTTAATTTATCAGATCCCGACTATACATTATCTATTGAAGTGAAAGATGAAGCAGCTTTTATTTTCGACCAAAAGATAGAAGGAATAGGTGGGTTACCACAAGGAACACAAGGTAGAATAGATTCCATTTTGCGAGGATCAATAGAAGATGCTATCTCCGGGTTTCTTATGAGTAAAAGAGGATCTAATATTATACCAATTGCTTTTGTTCTTAAAAATTCACAAACTTTTGGAACTAATGAGAATGAGATTGAGAAGCAATTAAAGATATTTAATTTAATGCAACCAAAAAAATATTTTTCTTATTATAACGTAGATTTTGCTCAAATCTTAGAGGGAATTGGAATCGATAGATTGCAGTGTTCTACTTGTGATAAAATATGCATTGCAATTTCTGAAAGAATTTCTGAAGATCAACATATTGATGGTTTTTGTTTAGGAAATGCAAAGGATACAATTCTTGAAAGAATTCCTGAAAGCAGCAAAAATCATTTAGCGCCAGTTTATTATCCAGTGATTTCTCTAGATCCAACAAAAATAAATCATCCATTCAAAGAGAATTTCTCAAGTGAGTTTTGTTTGTCACAGTGCCCTGGCTATGAAAACCAAAAAAAGAAAGAAATAAAGCCACCATCACCCAAGGAAATTGAACGGATAGTGGCTAGTGCAAACTTCTCTTTAAATGAACCTGATAAAATCTAGGTTATAATTATTGGAGAAGGTATTTGGTAGATTCTTAATCTAGCATCTTTTTTATCCAACATTCTTACAACAAGTCCTCTCTTCAATAATATATCAAGTGCATAACCTAATGTTCTATCTGGTAGATTTGTTTCATCCAAAATCGAATAACGCGGCATAGGTCCTAAGCGATCTAGAACATAAAAAACATAGTTTGCACTAGGAGGTAACGTTCTAAGTATGAAGGCAAACATGATTCCTCATCATAATTTTATACTCCTAGTATAGTTAATTCTATATGCAAGATAAAACCATAAAAAGATTTTCTTTAGTCAAGGTTTTGTGCCTTAGTAAGCAATTTCTGAAAAATATCATCAAACTTAGTCATTTCTTCTTCGAAATTCCTGTAATCAAATTCATCTTTTATATCTGCTGACCGTTTAGAACCAACAATGCAAATTGATTTCCCTTTACTAAGACCATCATGATTAATAATATGATTAGGGAGAATAGTGAAAGATTCACCTAATAGTACTGGTGAAATGTTTTCTGCTGGTAAAAATTCAACATAGGTATCTATCTCAGGGTGATTTTCCAAGGCATCCTCGGAAACAAAAAATGATACAATAGCAGAATGCTCAACTAATAATCTATTATTCTCAAGAAATACATGACTAATCATATCGGAAACATTTTTCTCAAAAAGATAAGTTACATCACCAAAAGAGATGAATGAAAACTTCTTCCCGGCATTTGATAATTGAACGTGTAGCTCGGACAATCTAGTCATAGAAAATAATTTCCCGATATTTTGACCTAGAATTTTCATGTAATCAAATGATTGTGAGATATTT
>DAOVHJ010000096.1 GCA_030671945.1 Candidatus Heimdallarchaeota archaeon | reverse complement strand
GATAATTTTAGTTTAGCTATTTTTTGCTCTTCTTTTTTTGTTTTTTGGAGAGAACCGAAGAACCACACAATCATCTTTCTTGATACTAAAATTCAATCCTTTGCTTTTCATTTCCTCAAGCGTAGTTTCTTGTTGATTTATCCCTGATTTACTATAAGTGTACAAAACTTCAACGTTTAGTGATTCGTTTTTAGGTAAGCGAGTTTTCGCAGGAATGAGGATTTTGAATGTTCCTTCCTTCTTCTTCCCTCTATTAATGAGGAAAACAAGTAAGGATTGTTTATCTTTATGATATCTTCCTACGATTTCAAGTTCCACATCAGCATCGAATGTTTTCTTAATGCCATAATAAGTCAATAATTCTTCAAGGAAATCCTTATTCTGTGTTTTGATTTCCTGTGGATCTTGATAAAAAGCATCAATAACATAGCGAGCACCTAGTGGAGTTCCGAAAACTGTGTTCGTTCCCTTGCCAAGGTGAAGACGATATGCAATAGTCTTGTTTCGTAACTTTAGAACGGGATCTATTTTTTCCTTTTGCCACATGAATTCTCGAGCAAAATAATCTATGTGGAATCTCTTCCCGCTTCCTGTTTTTGCAAATGGACCCCAAGGTCGCCAAGAACGCAAAATATTTTGTCGTTCAGTCATCTCAAGGTGGTAAAGAGCAAATCTATTGTATCTACGGATTCTTCCTTTCTGAAGACTGAAACCCAGATATGCTGCTGTCAATTTTAGGAAATTAGCATTCTTTCCAAAAATTTTCTCATTAATAATTACTGCTGGAAAGAGCTTTTGGGTATTTAACGGGTAACCGTGTTCATTCATGACAGGGAAATTTGGACCTGTAATTAAATTCCCACCATCCTTTACATAATCAAGCAATTTATTATAATCTACTTTGTAAATGGCCCCACGATTGTGAGCAAAGATAGCTTTCAATTTTCGCATATCTTTTAGTAAAACTCTCTCTAGAGCAATGGGTTTTGGATTGTAACCATTGGCTAATAACATACCAAATATACCATATTCTGCTAGTAAATTGATGATCTTAATAGGACGAATGATTTTCCCAGTAGAATCAAAGTCGCCGGGAATGATTCTATGATTCATAGCGTAAGTAGCAAAAGCAAGCTCATCATAGATTTCTTCGGATTCAACTAATTCTTCCCCAAGTTTCTCAACAAATTCGTAAACATCTTGAACTGCTTTGAATCGTTTCCGTTTCTTTCCTTTATGACTAATCATAGATTGATAATGATATTTCCTCCCCTCTATATCTGCTCCATCACGGACGACATATAAGCAAATGCCCTTTGCTCCGTGGGCAATTGAACCCATCATTAATTGGACTGTAGATATATTCTTCACTTTAACTCGAGGGTCAAACCAACCACAACCTAATTCTGAGGCAAAGAGTGCTTGATATTCAGGTTGCAAGTATCCCTTGAAAATAGAAGGGGTAATAGAATTGCCAAAAGGAACATCACTAGTAGAAGGAAATCGTGATGTTTTTGTTGACACATTATAACCATAGATCTCTGCTATTGGCGCTTTTTTCGCAGGATTTGAGGGATTGAAGTAATTACTTTGTTCGTTAACAGCGAAGAGAAGTGGGATGTCAAGTTCCATAACCATTTCTCGAAGGTTCTCGAGATACGTGACAATCCAATCCTCAAAGAATGATTGCCAAATCATCGATTTCGCGACATTCAATCCATCTACTGGAGGAGTGATTTCTTCAAAACTAATGTAACTCTCTGAGCAATAAACACTCAAAGTTTGAGGGTTACTAAATTGTTCTTCAAGCCACTGCTGGAAAAACCTAACAGTATATTCATTGAAGTCTATACGTCCAACATTAAAATTATACATTAAACCTGTTTCATTGTCTAGTTGAAAGATAATAATAGGATCTTCAAAGAATTCTGACAATTCTTCTTTTATCTTTGAATACCACTTCCAAACTAAATCAATGTATTGTGGGTGATTGAGACAAACATTAAAATGATCGGGTCCCTTATCCATGGTTCCATCGACTTTCCTAACAATAACTTCCGGATACAATTCCCCTATCCAGAGAGGTATACCAAAACCTTGGTATTCGGAATAAATGAAAGGACCGGGACGGAAAATAACTGGAAGCTTGAGTTTCTTACAAATTTTCAAAAATTTCTTAATATTACGTCTTGGATGAGTCTCACCATCAAAATCGAAATAGTCCTCATATAATTCATGAAAAATCCAAGGAACATAAGAGGAAATAACATTGATTTTTCCTTCTTTTTTGAGGAGTCGAAGATCTTTTTCCCAAAACTCAGGGTCTACTCTAAAGTAATGATATTCGCCTGCACGGAGAAAAGTATCTTTCCCATCAATTTGGAATCGACCATCAACAGAAGTTAATTGAAACACTACCTGAGTTACCTCCAGATTTTTCACGAATGACTGTATTACAAAATAATGCTTTAATTATCTAATTAAAAGTATTATCATTCAAAAGATTCAATTGCTAGACAACAGAGAATTAAAAACATACTTTGAGAAATAAAGTGAAAGACTAAAAACTAATCAATCCAAAGATAATAAGATATTGAGAAAATAAATGAGGGTAAAATATGCCATACGGATATCATGGGAAGATTCTACGAGTTGATTTATCTAGAGAAAAAACCACTCTTGAAACACCGGAGGACACATTTTATCGCAGATATCTAGGAGGAGAAGGGTTTGTTGCTTATTATTTATTAAAAGAATTAAAACAAAATATTGACCCTCTTTCACCAGAGAACCTCTTGATTTTTGCAGCTGGACCATTAACTGGCTCAACAATATCTGGTAGTAGTAGAAATAGTGTGGGAGCGAAATCACCGCTAACGGGTGGATTTGGTGAATCCGAAGTAGGGGGTTTTTGGGCAGCAGAGCTGAAGAAGGCTGGGTACGATGCCATCATCATAAAAGGAAAAGCGAAAGATCCTGTCTACTTGTGGGTAAATGATGAACAAGTAGAATTTCGAGATGCAAGTAAAATCTGGGGGAAAGAAACTGCTGATTCATTGGATGCCATACGAAATGAGCTGGAAAATAAACAGGTTCGAGTTACACAAATTGGTCCCGGTGGAGAGAATTTAGTTAGATATGCATGTATAATGAGTGGACTAAGAAATGCTGCTGGAAGAACTGGAATGGGCACAGTGATGGGTTCAAAGAATTTGAAAGCAATTGCTGTAAAGGGTAGTAAACGTCCCAAAGTTGCTGATAAAGCAAAAATCACTGAATTAAGAAAGAAAATGACTGAAGTTTACCTGAAAGATCTTGAGCATTTCTCGCTACTTGGAACAGGAGGAGATAGAATGGAAGCATTCACTTGGACAGGGAATCTCCCAGTTCATAATTTCCGAGATGGTGACTTTCCAGGTGCTGAAAACATCGATCCCAGAGCAATTAAGAATACACTAGGAATGAAAATGGAAGGGTGTTATGCTTGTCCAATTCGTTGCAAAAAGGTTGTAGGCTTCAAGGAACCTTGGGAAGTTTTGCCAAAATATGGTGGTCCGGAATACGAAAGCTTAGGAGCCCTAGGATCAAATTGTGGAGTAGATGATGTTAAAGCAGTTTGCAAGGCGAACGAACTTTGTAATAGATATACCATTGATGTCATTTCTACCGGGGTATCGATTGGTTTTGCTATGGAGTGTTTTGAAGCGGATATCATTACAAAAACTGAAACTGATGGAATAGAATTAACTTTTGGAAACGGAGAAGCACTAGTTGAAATGGTGGAAAAAATTGCTAAGAGAGAAGGCTTCGGAAACATCTTAGCAGAAGGAGTGAAACGAGCCGCAGAAGAAATAGGGAATGGAGCAGAGCAATTAGCAGTTCATGTGAAAGGACAAGAGGTTCCTATGCACTCTCCGCGATTGAAACGCGCATTAGGTTTAGGATATGCTATTTCCCCAACCGGAGCGGATCATATGCATAATCTAAACGACCAATTCTTAACAAATGAAGGATCCATTGAAAGATACGCACCAATTGGCATAATGGAAACAATTCCCTTGGAGGATTTGGGACCAAAGAAAGTTCGTGCACTCATGTATCAAACTAACTGGCGAGTTGTGTATAATTGCTTAGTAATGTGTATGTTTCAACCATGGAATCATCAAGAAATAGTAGAAATGACTCGAGCAGTTACCGGTTGGAATATCTCATTATTTGAATTAATGAAACTAGGAGAAAGAGTAACAACAATGGCTCGTGTATTCAATTTACAAGAAGGATTTACAAAGAAAGACGATACTCTCCCAGCAAGATTCTATCAACCCAAAACTTCCGGTGAACTAGCCAATGTAGCAGTTGATCCTGTAATACTCAATATTGCTCGAGAGAAGTATTATCTCATGATGGGTTGGGATGTAAACGGAATACCAATAGAGGAGAAGTTGGAAGAACTAGATATTGGTTGGGTAAAAAACAAATTAAAATGAGAACGATTATATGAATAACAAATTAAAAGTTCAAACGATAGTAATCATAGCTTTAACTGTGAGTGTAGGATTCATTTTAGATAAAAATCTGCCAAGTAATTCTTACCAGCCAACTAATGGTAATGATCTCACAATTATCTTAATGATTGGCGATGGAATGGGTTTTGAACAAGTAAGAATGGCAAGATATGTAGAAGTAGGAAGTAATGAAAGTTTAGTTATGGAAAGTTCACTACAGAATTTTTCAGTCATGACACATAATGTCAATTTTGGAATAACTGATTCTGCAGCAGCTGCGACAGCTATAGCTACAGGAATAAAAACCAACAATGCTAGAATTTCTGTAGATCCGGATTGGACTTCTGTTGAAACCATTCTGGAAATCGCTCTAGGAATGGGGAAAGCAACCGGTGTTGTTAGTACAACTTCTATTCAGCACGCAACTCCCGCATGTTTTATGACACATGTTTGGAGTCGCAATAATTATCAAGAAATAACGAGACAAATAGTTGAAAATGCAAATGTTGATGTCTTGTTAGGAGGAGGATTGGAACACTTCTCCGAAGAACAAATATTGAATATGACTGCTGCTGGTTACTCTTATGTTACCAATAAAACAGCATTAACCTCTCTTACTTCCGGGAGAGTCCTTGGTTTATTTTCACAATCACATATGCCATATGAGCGACAAAGAAACACAACCGAAACACCTTCCTTGGCAGATATGACGAGAAAAGCAATAGATATCCTCCAACAAAACTCAAGTGGGTTCTTTCTGATGGTAGAAGGGGGAAAAATAGATCACGCCAGTCATGATAATGATGAAGTAGGAGCTATACTAGAAACCATTGCATTCGATCAAGCTATTAGAGAAGCGAAGAACTATGTTGAAACACATGAAAACTCCATTCTGATCGTAACCGCAGACCATGAAACAGGTGGACCAACAATAATAGGAGGTTACTTAGGCGAGGACCTTCCGATATCTGGATTAACAGAAGAACAGAATAGAACTCTAAGAATAACACGAGCAAACAAGTTAGCTGTTGGCTGGAGCACTGGAGGTCACACAAGAAATAATATACCAATGTTTGCTTTTGGGGATGCTTTTGAAAACATAAAAAGAAACATGTTGATTGATAATACAGATATTTTTGGTGCAATGAATAATTTCTTCCAAAATGGGGAAGTGTTGTTTATAGATAGAGCTCCAATTAATATGATTGCCACTTATTATCTCTACATTATACTAATTCCCTTGTCAATAATATTGATCTACACAGCTGTAAAAACAAAACGAAGCATAAAACGAAAGGAAAAAAATAGCTGAACAACTACTTCACTGGTTCATACTTTCTTTCAGCAGCAACACCACTATGTGTTTCTTTCAATTGCTTTTGAAGGAGTTTGCCTGTAGGACCAATAGTCACAGTGCCAACAAGCATATGAGTTTTATCGTTTTTGGAGAACCCATCCTCATTAAACATGTATTCAAAAGAAACAGAACGAGTACCATCACGCTCTTCAACCATCTCCATAATTGTGAGTTCCTCTAACTCATAATGTGGTTGAAGTGGTTGTCCCCAACCAGTTTCTTCATGAATGTATTCAAGGATGATGTTTTTTACTTCTTCGAAGCGAATAACTATTCCTCCACAAATATACTGTGAGCTACTCTCAAATATAATTTTATCTAATCAGAAAAAAACAAATAATTATTCCTTTTTGGTTTTATATGGATCTTCGACAGATGCTGGTCCAGTGTAAGTTTCTTCCAACTTGAAGCTCAGAATAGATCCAGCTACATCCAGTATTGCTTCCCCTTCGAGAATGTGGTTTCGAGGATACATAGAAAAACCATCCTCATCAAAATGATATTCAAATGTAACACTTATTTTTTCTTCATCTAACATAGTGATTTCTCTTACATATAAATCATCGAATTCACATTGAGGTTTTAAAGGGTCACCCCAACCAGTCTCTTTATGAACAAAAACAAGAATGAGATCCTTAATTCTTTCAGGATTATCAATTAACTTTTTTTTTATCGAATCTTTAGGATAATACCGGAAATCACAACGATTAAAACCATCAACAATAGTTTCTGTTCGTTCAAATCGAATCCATTTATCTACCGCACTAGCAAGGAGATAATCATATGCGCACAGAATTGGTCCTAAATTAGGACGATCATTTGCTTGAAAGATTTCAAAGTATAAACACTTCTTTATATCAATTCCAAAAACAGACTTTTCATCAAAAGCAGTTAAAGCTTGGAAATACTCGTTTTCATATAACTGTGCATTACCTGCTTTCGTTGATTTTACAAAAGAATACCAGGGATCTTCACTTGATTCGAGTTGCTTTACTTGATTCTCGAGCAAACTCTGCATCATAATTTTATAGATAGCAATTACATGAGTTTTAAGTTCCTGATGAGAAAGCTCTTCTTTTTCAAATGCCTTATCAAGAGCTAACACAAAAATGGAATTAATTCCATGCCTTTTACTCAAATTTGTGTTCATGAGATGTAGATTCTTTTCAAAGAAACTTTGAAACGCATAATGGTATTTAGTAAAAAGTAATTTGCCTTTTTCTTCACCGAAAACTGAAAACAAGTAATCAGTAGTAAGCTTATGAAAATACAGCTTCATTTGTTCGATGAAATCATCTCTAATATCTGGCATAATTGAAAATACTGACTAGTATTAATTAATTCTGCGATTAAGCAACTTTTTAATTATTATTAACTAATTCTTCTTTATGGATTGGATGGCAAGTAATCAAAGCTGTCCAGTGTGCGGGGAAGAATATTCAATTGAAACTTATCGTAGAAAAATGTAAAATAGTTAAACAAATTTATATTTTGGATTATCAAATTATTAATTGGGGAAAACTATGCCTTTGAGGGCGAAATGGATTGAATTATTTCGCAGAATTAGATTAGTGTTAATATTTACAGGAATAGCTTTTGGATTAACGATAATAATAACCATCTTATTCCCAAGGGATGATCCTTCTTTCAACTACCTTACAATCTGGTTACCAATATCTATTGTAGGTGGAATCTTTCTTTCAGTGTTAGTAGCTTTTACAATCATAAAAATAAATGATAACAAAGCAAGAGAAGTGCGATTAACTTGGATGGTTAATCAATTAGAAACTCCCAAAGGAAATGAAAATCTGGAAGAATTAAGTCTTACAATACTGAAATACTCGCCTGATAATCGAGAGAAAAAATGCTCCATATGTCTTTTAGATTTGAAAGAAGAAAACCCAGTTGTTCAATGCACAAGATGCGAGAAACTCTTTCACCAAGAACATTTCATGGATTGGTTGATAGAAAACGAAAATTGTCCGAACTGTAAGAATTTAATACTGCCATTTGATTGAAATATTATTGGAAATTGTTCTGGAGAAAATTAACTAAGTAGCTCTTTCTGTCTGATTTTTCGGAGTTTCTTAAGAACTGCTCTGATTTCTTCTTTGTCCACAATAATAGATGTGATATCATTGTTTGTTGAGGTGTACTCACATTCTTCAAAGGAAACTAGTAATCCCTTCAAAGTATAACCTTGATCTAAGTAATCCTTCAAGAGTTTTGATTGAGCAGTATTCTCGAGATACCTTACAAGCTGTTTCTCATGATTAGCAGATAAAATACCTCGTTTTAACTCAACAATAAAAACTTCTTGAGCAGCTTCATCAAGAAAAACCATATCAACGAAATGACGTTGCTCTTCTTCAGAGAAAATATAGTGTTGCCTTGCAAGTAGTTGAACAGGTTGAGAAAAGAG
>DAOVHJ010000146.1 GCA_030671945.1 Candidatus Heimdallarchaeota archaeon | reverse complement strand
ACGATTAGATCGATTGCAACGCATTGTTGATTGGTTTGACAAATACTGTCAACCTAAGAAATACAAAGACAAACAGAAGCAAGCTGAGAAAATCAAGAAAATAAAAACAGATTACAAGATAAAGATGAGTGAAAAAATAAAGGAATTAAAGGAAAAATAATTCCTTTCATTTTCTTATTTCTTATTTTTTTGGTTCTAATCTTTCGTAACCAAGTTGCTCTCTAATGAAATCCCAGTGCTCATTAACTTTTTTAATATAATCATCTGACAAGGACCATTTATTTGGCTTATATGATTTTTGAGTATCAGTGTATGCTATGAAGTCTTTTTTAACTTCTTCCCAGCCATCAATTTTTAGTTCTTTGTAAATTCGTTCGAATTGTTTCATTGGTTCTTTTATGAGATCTTCATATTTGATATCAATGATATTTTCTTTTGGAATGAGGGCTCTATCAACAGCTAGTTTCTCATACATTTCTTTGACATTGTCTAGAATTCCTTGTTGTAAATCCTCATCTTTCCAGGTTTGGAGAGCATAAATAGCAAAGACTTCCCTGAAAAATCTAACAGATGAAGCATACATAAGGTAAGGATCCCTATACATGTGTATGTATTTTGCATTGGGAAACATTTTTGTCAAATATTTTAATCGATAAGTGTTTGCAGGATTTTTTAGAATGAGCATTTTTCCTTTGTATTTCAAGGTCATTTTTTGCAAGAAAAACCAATATTCCTTCTGCCATTTCTTCGCATCTTTCTCTGAACATTGATCAAATGAATTGTACTTCGAGTATAGTTTGAAATTCTTCGGGAAAATAAAACCATTGTAGTATCCATATTTATGTCTTGCACCTATAGAATACTCTTCCTCTGTTGGTTCAGAGGAGCCCATTGGTACATTATCCATTGGACGTGTTGCTGGTAAAGATGCATCAAGAACTTTTGTAATTATTTTTTCAGCACCTAAGAAATAGTGAGGGGCATATCCTTCTAAATTTGAAACATAGCCTTTACTCTTATCTAAAGCTAAAGTAGTCATTAGATATGTTGTACCTGTTCGATAATGACCAATAACGAATAAGGGATCTTGTATGATCTTTGTTTTCTTAATCTTGCGTTTGAATCTCAACGCTTCAAGAACTCTTAGAGGAGTCATAACTGAGCTCAGAAAAATGGCGTACCAGAAGCGCAACCAATATTTTGGATGAATTCTAAATCTATTCTGAAATAATAAACGCCAGATATTGATAGAAGACATACCAGCTAGTGGTTCTTCTTTCACAATTAGATGTGTTCTGTCTTTCTTTGGTTTTTGTTTTTTCTCCTGTTTTTTGACCATTGAGTCCACCTGTAATAGGTAATATTTTGCCAAACATGTTTTTCTAATATTGAGCCAATATTAATCTTACTGCAATATTAACGAAAAGTGTATTGAGTAATTATTTGCCAACGGTTATTGTCAAACCTTTCATATAAGAAATAGCAATAGTACATTTAAATTTTACTTTTTAAAAAAGATGATAAAAAGAGAAAGTAGATTAAACTTTTCTTTTAACTTTCTCTATTTTTGGTATTACTTCCTTTGCTTTAGGAATAATATTCTCTTTTTCAAGATAATTTAATAATATCTGAACGCTTTCTTCAACAGTTTCATTTTCAGTAAAACAAACCATTTCAGAATTAGGAGGTTCTTCATAGGGATGGCTTACACCTGTAAAGTTTTCAATTTCACCAGCAAAAGCTTTTTCGTATAAACCTTTGACATCCCTTCTTGCACATTCCTCTACCGAAGCTTTCACAAATACTTCAACAAATCTTGCGTTTTCTTCATTAACTTCTCTTCTAGCATTATCTCTAACAGAGATATATGGAGAAATGAAAGAAACCAATGTCGCAACTCCATGTTTAGCTAGTAAACGTGTGACAAAGGTTATTCGTTCAATGTTTTTCTTACGATCTTCTTCTGTAAAACCTAAGTCTTTTGTGAGAGATTTTCTTACAATGTCACCATCAAGTCTTTGAACGCGTAAACTGCGTTTCAGCAATTCTTTCTCTAAATCAACTGCTAAAGTTGTTTTTCCTGAGCCTGATAAACCTGTAAACCATACTACAAAACCGGGTTCATTCATATCAAATCACATCATAAATTATTTTACAAACAAATCTTTTTGTTCAATCAAATACTTGGCAACCTCTGGTCGCATGTATTCTCCTAAATTGTCTAGTTCTTTATTCATGATCATTGTGCGTATTTTCTTACCACTGATAAATTTCTGATAATCAGAACCATCGTGAGGGCAAACATTATCAGAGACAACACCAGAACACTTTTCGCAAATGTAAAAAGATCTGAAACAAATAGGTTGGATTTCTAAATCATCGAATTTCTCAAAGATACCATGAGCATCGAATGGCCCGTAAAAATCGCCAACACCAGCATGATCTCTTCCAACAATAAAATGACTACAACCAAAATTCTTTCGCATAATAGAATGAAAGATTGCTTCTTTAGGCCCACCGTAGCGCATCCTAGTTCTTAAAATGCCCATTGTGGCTTTTTCTTTTGGATAATAATTCTCCAATAGAATATTATACGATTTTAATATCACTGGATCTAAGAAATCATCTTTCTTTTTCTTCCCTATGATTGGATTAACAAATAATCCATCAACTATTGTTAACGCTGCTTTTTGTACATATTCATGTCCTAAATGTGGTACATTTCTTGTTTGGAACCCTACTACAGTTTTCCATTTCTTCTCTTTGAATATTTTTCGTGTTTCCTTAGGATAGAATGTGTGTTCCTTAAATTGTTTAATTTCTGTGTTTATTAGATCAACTTCTCCTGATAATAGAATATCTTGGGAATTCATAACATTAGTTACACCGGGATGCTCCATATCTAGAGTTTGAAAAACGCTTTCTGCTACTTCTTTTTTCTTGTATGGAAATTTCTCTTCAAGATGTAGAATAGCAATTATTTCCTGTTCACCATTAATTACTGCTATTTCTTCTCCATTAGAGTATTGATCTGCAATTTTCTTTGAAACATCTAATGTAATTGGAATTGTCCATGGTAGATTATTAGCAAGTCGATCATTTTTAATTATTGAATCAACATCTTCTTCACCCATGAATCCTTTGAGTGGACTGAACACCCCATGAGAAATATTGTTTATATCCTCAATTGTTTCGTTAGAAATCTTTAGTTGAGGTAGTTCTTTATATTCTCTGAGAATCTTTTCTCGTTTCTTCTCTGAAACAACTCTATCAATTAACTTGCCACCATGTGGATTAATCATATAACTATTCTCCAGTTCTTTTTTAACTATGCTAGTAGAGTTACTCTACTTCTATAAATAGATGTAATCGTTGTAATGATGGCATGTTAGTTTCTTTAGGGATAAATGAACCTTTGTTTTTTTGTCCCTTATTAGTCATAAATGTTTTACGACCAAACCATCGCGTAAAATAAATCTATGCTATTAATAAGTTTATTCAAGAATTTACAAAAGAAGGTTTAGTTAGATAACTATCTAGCTAAAAGCTGATAAAATTAGCATAGGAAAAATAGCTTTATGTCGACATAAATTTTAAGTCAAAATTATTTTAGAGCAACATCTGTTAGAGCTTGTATTTTTCTGAGATAATTACTTTCAGGATAATTTGATGCTATGAAATCGATTTCTTTTTTGAAGGAATCCAACTTGTTAGTTTGATTGTTAATTTTTGCTAAAGCAATTCCCCATAAAATTCCAAGAGCAGCTTTTTCTTCTATTTGCTGGTTATTTCGATATGATCTGGCAAACTCGATCAGTTCCTCTATGAGAGGAATTGTTATTTTTATATCTGAAAATCCTGAATCGAGGATCAAAAAATTAAGACTTTCAACAAACTTCACTTGCAAATCCGAGTTATAGGAATGTCTTTTTGCTAATTCCCTAACTAATTCCAATAGCTCAATCTTTTGTAGCTTATCTTCAGCAGAATAGGAGAGAATAGCTTCATTTATTGCTCTGGCAATTTTAAATGGAATTATTTCATCATCTAAACTTAGACGATTTGCTACTTCTAATTCACTTTTTATTTTGATTAAAACTTCTTTCTTACCTGTTCTTCCTAAATAACTAATTAATCTTACAAGATTGTCAATGAAATTGTATAACTTGTAGTGCTTTGTCAGGAATTTTTGTCCTTTACTATTAAGCAATTCCAGTAGAATATTAGCTGCATGATGATCGAAACGAGCAGCTCGTAGAGTTACTGCTCTAACTAATGGTTCAACTAATTCAATTATCATATTCTGTTCGCATATATTTTCAAAATGAGAGAGAATTTCTTCTGGTGTGATATTAAGTGTAGGACTGAAGAAACCAAACATTCCAACTGTAAGGATCAAACCTTTCGCATGAGCCATCTGATTCATTAAATATCTATCATTATCCAGTTCGAGTTGTCTTAAGAATTCAATTTCCTCTTTAATTTTATCTTCTTTGGTAGCTGGTACAGTCACATCATCGCTTTTTGTAATTTGATCTTGTATCTCATCTAAACTTTGTCTATCTTGTGGAATCTCCCCAATTTCTCGTAGATGTTCTTTTAATAACTCATCATCATCGATTATTGCATCAATTTCTGCTACTAAACTTACTGGTTGTAATTCAGGAATCTTTTGCTTTGTAATTTCATTAATTATAATTTCAAGATCATTAAGATCTTCCAAATTATAAGCAAGTCTTAATCCTCTTCTCCCACTTTTCAATGAATCATATTCTTCTATCCGCATAGTTTTTTGGATGGTGAAGAGCTTTTTCTCAGCCATTTGATACTTTTCATCATTATCTCTCTCTAATTTAAGATCCTTAATTAATTGTAAATCAAGAAAGTGATCCCATAATTTGTATTGATCCAAAGTGTAACTTAATCGATAAATATCTCTGAAAAATTCTTTTCCATCTTTTCGGAGAAGATATTCTGAATCTTGAATTACTCTTCTAATTCCGAGTAAACATTCTTCACACTCATTTTTACTATTAACTCGAGCCATGTTAATGATAGCATTAATAGCTCCTTCCTGTAAAATTTCATTAACTTCTTCACCGAGTAAAACAGTTGAAATTCTCGCAGTTCCACCATCATGCTCTTCTTCAAAATTACTGATGGCAAAACTACTGAATTTATTGTAAATAAATTTAATAGTTTTACAATTTTGTTCTTCGAGATAAAAGAGGATGCTCATGAAAACCTTGGCATCAAGCATTTGTATGGATTCTACAAGTGGGAAAATAGCCGATTTTTGATTCATGATTTCAAGAATCTTAATGATTTCTTTATCGGTTCCCCATTTGATTAGTTCAATTGCTGCAGTAGATATTGCAGAATAAATTTTACGATTTTCAGGAAACTTTGCTATAATATCTATATAATCACTAAAAAGATTAGTTCTATCTTCTCCTCGAGTAGAATAACTATCAATAAGAACTTTGGATATTCCTTGGGCAAGAAAATCAATTATTCTTACTTCTTCTTGAACCCACCAAGCAACTTCAACCATTTGATTAAGAATGATTCTTTCACTGTTATAATCATCTATTTTATTAAAATGTTCTAATAAAAGAAAAAGTGTTTCTGCGAACTCGGCAGTCTCTTTCTCATCACTCTTCAAGTCTATACTGTTACGAATAACAAGAATAGTTTGAAAAATTTCACTTTTAGGTAATTGAGGAAAATTTTTCTTTAGCTGCTTTAATTCTCTCGGCATTAAATAAGCACCCAAACTACACTTACTCTTATTTTCATAACACTAATAACAATTTATTGTTTATCAGATAATATTCTTTTTCTTAAGGCAAACCGACTAAAATGCCAACCTAAAACTTGTGATTTTTCTTTTTCCATATTATTTTCAGTAGATTTTGTCGCAACCATTTGGTTTTTAAAACACCTAAAATATAAATATTAAATCAGCAGAAAACAAAGAGTCATCTTTAAAGAAAAATTATTTCTCTTTAAACCGAAGGGAAAGTTGATGTTGAATAAAAGGTTGTTTAAAAATAGTCGGAAACTAAAGTCTACCTTTATTTTGCTTGTATTAGTTCTAATGGTAGCATTCTTAGTTAATATTAACAATCCATTAAATTATGGTTCTGCTCATACAAGTAAAGCAACACCAACTGAGATTTTCTCTTTATGGAATGACACCAGTCCTACAATAGATGGTAAAATATCTTTTAATTCAAGCTCTTTAGCAACTGAATGGTCTGCAGCAGCAGTTTATAGTATGTTTGATTTTGATGAAAATTTCGATTCGAAAATTCTGTTGCAAAACGATAACACTAATTTATACATTGGACTAGACATGGTGAATTTTCAAACAGAAACACCTGTAACTATTTGGGGTGCAGCAGTATACATTGATAGAGATCAGAATGGTGTTTTTACAAATAATGATAGAGCAATAATTCTGAAAGCTGATCCTGGTGCCGTTGTTTATTATAGCTATTTTAGTGATTCAATAAAAACTTGGATAGAGATCGAATCAAATTCTCCTGGTATACCATTAGCTGGATCTCAGATTTTAATGAGCACAGCTTTCAATGAATCATATTTTGAACCTACTTCTCATAGACAATATGAAATTCGAGTTCCTCTAGCAATATTAGGAATATTGCCCGGAAATATTACTGGAATTGGATTTGAAGCATTTGAAAGTTATGATT
>DAOVHJ010000242.1 GCA_030671945.1 Candidatus Heimdallarchaeota archaeon | reverse complement strand
GATAAACCCATTCTAGAACAATATTTCATTTATCTAGGTAATTTGTTTAGAGGAGAATTAGGCGATTCATTTTTCTACAAAACATCAGTTACTTCCTTAATTGGTGAAGCTCTTCCTTGGACTTTACTTTTGCTAGGTACTTCTTTCATTATCAATGCAATTGTTGGAATCTTTCTGGGTGCCTATGTAGCTTGGAGAAGAGGATCAAATTTAGATACAGGTTTTGTATTAACTTATAATGTTTACAATGCGTTTCCATTGTTCTTTGTAGGATTACTTTTTCTATCTATTTTTTCGTATCAAGCGAAGATAAAAGGTTGGGCAATATGGTTTCCAATAGTAGGTGCAATGGATCCAGGAGCTTTTGATAATGGAATTTTTCCGGGAATACTAGATGTTTTACATCATCTCGCTCTTCCTCTAGTAGTACTTACGCTATTTGGCATACTCTCTTGGTCTTGGTTCATGCGAGGAAATCTAATTGGTGTGCTTACTGAAGATTATGTTCAAACTGCAAGGGCTAAAGGACTAAATGACAATAAAGTTTTATATAAACATAGTATGAGGAATGCTATTCTTCCAGTAATCACAAATATTGGAATGTCAATCGGGGGGTTAATTGGAGGGTCAATTCTAATTGAAACGGTATTTGGTTACCCTGGAACGGGATTGTTAATTTATAATGCACTTCTGGAAAATGATTACAATCTCGTACAGGGAGCTTTCATCATAATTGCAGGAATCACACTACTAGGATTGCTTATTTCAGAGATTCTTTATGCTATAATCGATCCAAGAATAAGGACATCATAGGAGATTGCATCATGGAAACTGAAGAAAAGAAGACAATAACAAAATTGAGTACTTGGTGGATAGTATTTGTATTCATACTAATAATCGACCTCACCACTAATTTAATTCCTACTCAATACACTAGTTCGATGCCATTTTTCAATATTGCATCATTCCAGTTATCAGGCGCAATACCTTCTGAATTGCTAACCTTTATGGGATCTACAGGGATATCTACTGGAAATTCACCAATACTTTGGATAACATTTGAAATACTAGGAATGCTTAGTATCATAGGTTTATACCTAATAATCTCCAGAAAACAGCAGAGGAGAAACTATTTATCTTCGGGTTTTCTACCCATTATTTCCGTAGTTGTCATTCTCTCGGTGAAAATTTCAACTGTTCTATTATGGATTGCATTTGTATGCGGACTTTATATTTTATTTCACACATTGAAACTGCTGGGAATATTAAGTAAAATGAGAGCGGGTTTCAAAATAGTTACAAAGGTTCAATTGTTGAATGTGTATTTCTGGTTAGCCACATCTACATTACTTGTTCTAGATGTTATTCTGAAGGCAATTCCAGCCTACATGACTGATCATACTCCAAGACAACTGACTTGGGTTGCTTTTAGCATTCTGGGGGCTTTATCAATCTCTGGATTGCTGATTAATATTTCCCAACCATTAAATAGAAAAATTATGAAGCTTTTTGGAGTTGCTCCACTAGTCTTCTTAGTTATAGCAGCAATAAGTGGATATCCTTACACAGAAAGTTCAATGTGGATATGGTTTGCTCTAGCAACTTCTATAGGAACAGCAGTTACAACACTTAAAATTTATGGAAAAATAGAAAATCTGCTAAATGTAGTAAGAAACATATCATTATTCTTCTGGGGATTAACAACAATCATGTTTTCCTTAGATGCAAGCCTTATAGCTTTTCCAAAGTTTAGATTTTTACCTTTAGGTATAGTAAACTTCCAAGGGAGTGGATTAAGATTTTGGCAATTTGCTCTTAGAAGATATCATATTCCCACATTAGGTGTTGCTTTCAATCCAACTCCTTACTTAATTTGGGGACTAATGAGTTTATTTGCTGCAATTACTATCTTAACAGCTATTTGGCCATTTATCTTTAAGGAAAAGAAGAAAATATTTCCAGCATTAGCTGTTCTCCCTTTTGCTCTTGGATTAACAGGATTTATTTTTGCCAGGCCGTCTACCCAAGATTCAGTTTGGATGTGGTTAGGCTTAGCTTTTAGCTTATTTACTTTGTTATTTGCATATATCTATCAAGGGAACATCAACAATCTTCAAAGGAAGATCAAAAATTGGGGAAAAACGTGGAAAGTCTATAGTAAGAACTGGATGGGAATGGTAGGGCTTATAATTTTATTTGGATTAATAGTAATAGCTATACTAGGACCAAATATAACTCCTTATGGATCCCATGATAGAGTGGGTGATCAAAATGAGCCACCCAGCTCAGAATTTATTCTAGGAACAAATAAGTTTGGTGAGGATATGTTCACTGTTTTGCTGGATAGTCTTAGAATATCTATGCTTGTTGGAATTGTTGCTGGAAGTCTGACTGTAATTATTGGAACAACAGTGGGTGTTGCAAGCGCTTACGTTGGAGGATGGCTAGATAATGCAATCATGCGACTTACAGACGTGATTTTGGTATTACCAGCCTTACCTTTGATGCTGTTATTAGCATCTTTGCCTGGAATGAAACCCCATTGGACGATTATCGCATTCATATATGTTATAGTCTTTTGGCCAGTTTCAGCAAGACTTATTCGTGGACAAGCCCTCTCTCTAAAACAGAGAGCCTTTGTAACAAGTGCAAAAGCTAATGGTGCGGGTAATGCATATATCATTAGAAAGCATCTATTACCTAACGTATTTCCTTTGATGCTGACAATGATAATTACTTCTATGAGACAGGCTATTTTATATGAAGCATTTCTTGCATACTTGGGATTAGGAGATCCATGGAACTGGAGTCTTGGTTTGATGTTAAGAAAAGCTCAAGATCAATACGCATTTGCTTTAGGATATTGGTGGATGATTTATCCTCCCGCTATAGCAATAGCATTTATTACACTAAGTTTTGCCTTCATAGGTATAGCATTTGATGAGATAGTAAATCCAAGATTGAGGAAGAGGTGATATAATGGCATTGCTAGAAGTAAAAAACTTGAAAACGTATTACATGACTCGCAGTGGAGCTGTAAAAGCTGTAGATGATGTTAGTTTCAATTTAGAAAAAGGAGAAACTTTGGGAATAGCTGGTGAATCGGGGTGCGGTAAAACAACTGCATGTCTTTCAATAATGAGAATGATACAACAACCTGGTAGAATAGTTGGTGGAGAGATTTTATACAACTCAACTAGTAAATTTCAGTTACCAAAAACTACAAAACAAAAATACAAAGATTTGGGAAAAAGAATTCTTCATCCTACCAAATATCAAGTTGATAAAGGCGAATCTTCAGGTACAATTAGAATTCTTGATTTACCGGTAAAGCAAATTCAAAGTATCCGAGGGAATAAAATTTCAATGATATTTCAAGGAGCTATGAATGCACTGAATCCTGTTCACCGTATTGGAAATCAAATATTAGAAGTAATTCAAATTCATGAACCAGGTTATGATAAAGATGCAGCTTGGCTACGAGTTCTTGACATTCTTGAAACGGTAGGGATTGATTCCTCTAGAGCGAGAGATTATCCTCATCAATTAAGCGGAGGAATGCAGCAGAGAGCTCTTATTGCTATGGCCTTAATTGGAAATCCAGATATTGTTATTGCAGATGAACCAGTTACAGCTCTAGATGTCATAGTTCAATCTCAAGTACTGAAAGCAACTAAGGAACTTCAGAAAAAGTTCAATTTAGCTATGATAATGGTTACTCATGATCTTTCTGTTATTGCAGAGATTTGTGATTCCTTGGCAATTATGTATGCTGGAAAAATCTGTGAGTATGGAAATTTACGAACTCTATACAAGACGCCAAAACATCCATATACAGAGGCTCTGTTAAGTGCTTTTCCAAGCATCAGAGGGCCAAAAGGAGAACTTGTTGAAATACCCGGCAATTTACCTGATTTACGAAATCCTCCTCCAGGATGTAATTTTCACCCCAGATGCTCTAAAGTTATGGATATTTGTAAAGTGGAAGAACCCATAATTACTCCAACAGAAGATGGCTATGTGGTATGTCACTTATATCAAGAACATGGAAAGGAGAAATAAGAAAATGATGATCGAAGAAAATGTTGTTATAAAAACTGTCAACTTGAGAAAATTGTTTCCTATAAGAAGAGGTCTCATTGCTGGTTGGCGTCTACTGGATCTAAATACTCTAAGAAAGATAGCGACTTTCTTTTGGGTAATTACATCTATTCTTTTTGTACTAGATGCTAGTTTTATGGCTTTGCCACAAGATAATTTAATCTGGGCTATATTCAGTTATCTTACTGCCGCTACAGTATTATGCTCTTTATGGATGACTCAAGATAGAAAAAGGAAGACAATGTTTCTAGCTTTTGCTGTGTTTTCATTTCTCTTTGGCTTAACCGGATTAATTATTGGTAGTCCAAAAGCTGCTGGCTCTGGTTGGTTATGGGCAGGTTTAGTTTTCAGTTTAATCACGATTTTATTTGTATTTCTTTATCAAGGCGATATTGGGCAATTACAAAAGAATCTAAAAGCTTCCGTTGTAGCTCCATTTGCTCCAGAATTTTGGAAAAACATTAGATTATCTATTTCTG
>DAOVHJ010000082.1 GCA_030671945.1 Candidatus Heimdallarchaeota archaeon | reverse complement strand
TGAATATCTGGATTTAGGCGACCCTTTTGGTGAAAGTGCTCGAAGATATCTTTCTTTTCAGATAAGTAAATTCATTGACAAAGAAGAGGTTTCAGGTTCTGTAATAACTCCAGAAGGAGTGTATATCTCTCTCACTGCTACTGAAGTAAAAGACATTGTTCGTTTAATTAAGGCTAAAGGAATTTTTGAAATTAAAGCAGTAGCTCTAGAAAATAAATGGCCCGTTGAAACTGTGAAATTAATCGCACAAAATCGTGTGAACTTACTCTATCGAAAAGATGGGAAAGCAATTACTCGAGAGACAGCCCTAGATTTACTTCATCAGCAGATTATCCAAGGATTAGATTTAGATATCTATGATATTGCAGATGAATTAGAATTGAAACGAGCAATAACAAGAGACCTCCTGATGACACTAATTAATGAAGGAAAGATAGAAGGTTATTATATAAAATCATCACATAAATTTCTTCCAATTGAATTACTTGAAGAGTCAATAAAGGAACTGATTGAAGATTTCGAAATGAAGAATGTAAAAGAAGTGAAATTCAGTGAGATCGCAGAAGAATATAGTATAGGAGAAGAAGAGGTTTACAATATCCTACTAAAATTGTACAACGTCGGAGATATAGATGTTCAACTAAATCTAGGACAGAAACTATGTTTAATAAAAGATAATCTCGAGAGAGAAGAATGGGATGAACGCATTCCAGAAGAAGAGAAGAAACTGGAAATTGAAGACCTAACACAAAAAGATAAATAAGCTTATCTTTGGGATGAAAAGAAAGTTTTTATGTAGAGTAAATAAATGTCATAAAAAGAAAAACTAAGAATTAAAAGTGTAAAGAAAATTTGGAGATTAATTAATGAGCGCACCACCAAAACCAAAAAGAAAAATGCCAGACGAATACGATGTATTGACTATAAAACTAGCAGCCAAACTGAAAAAGGAAGTTGGATCTGAAATTGCAGCCTTATTATTAGTTGGTAGTGTTGGTCAAGGTAATTATGTGAAAGGAGATTCAGATTGTGATTTCTACATTGTTATCAAAAAAGATCGTGACAAACAAGTAGAAATTCTGCAAAAAATAGGGACTGTAAAAGCAGAATTTGAAAACGACCCACAATATTCATCGATTTTAGATTTGATGGTCTTTTTTGAAGAAGATCTCAACGAAGAAAATATCAATGCATCAAGCATTGTTAATTGGGTGCATATTTGGACAGGTCAACAAGGAGTCCTTAAAATCGGAAAAGACAATCCTTTTGATAAATTAAAAGTCACCCCGAAAAAACTCAAATTAGGTGCAACACAAATGTGCCTAGATAATGTTTTCATCATGCGAGATGGTTTCTTAAATACTCCCGCTGCGAATACTGATGAATTAGCTTTTTATGGGAGTGAAGCAGCTATTGCTTGTGCTCAAGCATTACTAGTTTTCATTGGTGAAAAAGGATTCAGCAGATATAATGTTCCTGAGCTTTTCAAAGAAAAATCACCAGTAAAGGCTTCCCCAAAGGTTGTTATCGATGCTCGTGATTTCCGTTTAGGGGCAAAAATCGATAATGTTACCGATTTCGCAGAAAAATGCTACGACTTTGGTTGGGCAATTCTCGAATATATGATAAAAAATACAAAATAATCTCAAAATTGTACAGAAGGAATAAGAATTGACTTATCGTAGTGATATCGTTCATCTTAGAAGTTTAGTTGGAAAAACAGATGCCCAGATTTATCTCATCATAGGTCCTCCTGGCGCTGGGAAAGAAGCTTTCGCTTTACAATACATGATTGATGGATTCTCTGAAAAGAATAATGCTGTTTTTATTACTACAGATGATTTTCCAGATGACATAATAGACAAGATGAGACAAATGGGATCAGATGCCATACCACACATTGACTCAAAACAGTTGCAATTTATCGATGCTTTCTCTTATAGAACTGGTGAAAAAACTGACAGAGATATGTTGACGGTGGAAAACATTAGAAATTTAACTGGAATCAGTGTTATTTTAAAGAAACTAATCGATACCAAGGATAAACTTCGATTAGTCTTCAATACTATTTCTACAATATCTATCTATAATAGTGGCATAGCCTTACTTGATTTCATTCAAGCACAAGTAGCTCGACTTAAGCAAAGAAAGCACAGTGGTTTAATATTAGCTCACGAAGGTATGATGGACGAGAAAGTAATCCAAGGTATTAAAGCATTTGTAGATGGTGTTATAGAATTCAAAGCTGAAGAAGACGAAAAAGGTGTTTTACAAAGAAAACTCCGCATTGTTTTTGCTCCGAATATTAGAAAATCTGGTTGGATCAATTTATATCAAGAATGATTTAGAGTGCTAAGAATTGCACATCTAGTCATTTTCTTTCTTTTCTCTTCAATATTAGAATTATATTGATAAATTTAAATAGACCATTGACAAGGATTACCTCGTGGACAGAAATGGCTGAATGGTATGATTATGTTCTTGCTTTATCACCTTCCGTTGTGATACTTGGATTATATTTAGCAAGTTATCTCATTGGAAAACGAAAGAATAAAGCATTTGCACTTGAGATGCTGTCGAAAATTGCCGTTCCTCTGAATGATTTTTGTGATTCTTTCGAAAAGGTTACACAAGAAAAGGAACGCTATCAATTAGTGTGCAGACCAATCAAAGATGCCCCAATGAAGTCCATGATCGTTCTCGGCATTCCTCTAGGAAGACCGTTTATTATAGGTTTCATTTGGGATAAGATTAAGAAAAACAAAGATAAATATACACTCTCAGCAAATTTGAGGAGAAGACCTCCTTTTTCACTTGAAGTGCTCTCTAAAAAGCGAAAGAAAGTCTTGAAAGGAGACCAAGATTACTTCATGGAACTGAAAGAGTTAAACACCACAGGATTTCTCCAAGAGTTTTTCATTATTAAAACAAATAATACCAAAATGGCAACTAAACTCCTTTCGAATGAACCATTATTAAGATTACTAGCAAAAACTCGACATCAGACACTTTGGTTATCCCTAAGAGAAGAAATAAAAGATGTTGGAATGCAATTCGAATCCATTTTTGAGTATGAAGAAGAACAAATTGAGAATACTGTTGATCTGTTTCTCGAAGTTATTGATGCAATACCATATCCTAAGAATTGGTAAAAGTCTGTGATCATTTAAACGCATCAATTCTCTTTTATTTATTTTCGAATTTGTCCAAGTACTTCTGGGATTTTTTCGATGACATCGGTTGCTAATAAACTGTTACCGAAATCCTCTGCTGCAAATTCTCCTGCTTTCCCAGTCAAATAAGTAGCTGCACAGGCAGCTCTGAATAAGTTTGAATTAACAGCACAAATTGCTCCAAGAATACCTGCAAGAACATCTCCTGTACCACCTACAGTCATTCCTTCATGTCCGGTTCTATTGATTTTATATTTTTGTCCATCACTAATGATATCATATTTACCTTTCAATATGATAGAACAACTATGCTTCTTCGTTTTCTCTAGAACAATAGGAATTTGATCTTGCCATTTTTCCTTCAGCACATCTCCAAAGACAATCTTGAATTCTCCTTTATGTGGGGTTAAGACAATTGGTTTCTTCTTTAAAATCGCTAAATTTCCTGAGAGTGCTTTTAATGCATCAGCGTCAATCACAATTGGTTTATTTTTCGGTACTTGCTCTAAAATCTCAGTGACAAATTTGAGAGATTCTAGATTATCACTCATCCCAGGACCTAAAACCATTACATCGAATTTTTTGAAAATTTCAAGGATTTCAGGAATATGTTTTGGAGTTAAGTAATCTCCTTCAAGTTGTCGAACAATCATATTAGGAGAATCTGTTCGTACAGAATTTGCTATGCTTTCCGGAATGCAAGTGATTACTAAATCAGCGCCAGTTCTTAAAGCAGCCCTTGAAGCCAAGACCGGAGCGCCAGAATATTTTATGCTCCCGCCTACCACTAAAACAGTTCCATTTTCTCCCTTATGAGAAGTAGCTTCTCTTTTTGGTATTGCTAGTTGCAGGTCACCTTTTCCAACGAATAGTTCTGCTTCTGGTGGTACACCAATTCCTTTCACTATTGTTTTTTCTTTCAATTCATCTATTGTTAAGCAAGGCTTAGTGTCGTGAAATGTAACGACTAAATCAGCTGTTACCATCATTTTTGTTTTCTTCGGGATATCAGAAAACATACCGGATGGCAAATCTACACTTATGATTGGTTTGTTAGTATTATTCAATGCCTTAATTGCACTTTTAATCGGTTCGTAGGGTTCACTGGTAATTCCAATACCTAGTAAAGCATCAACTATTAACTCTACATCAGTTAGCTCATTTTTCATGCGAGAAATTTTAGAAGAATCATTAATAATAGTAATGTCAACTGAGTTCTCCATTTGTTTCAATATGTTAAAATTCTGTTTTGAAATTGCAGTTCGGATTTTGTTCTCTTGCCCAAGTAAAATAAGTTTTATTTTACGATCCTTTGATGCAAGATGTCTCGCAGCAACCATCCCATCTCCACCATTATTTCCTGTTCCACAGCAGATTGCTATAGATTTTGCTTTTGGATAATGCTCTAAAACTACCTGAGCTACTGCTGCTCCAGCATTCTCCATTAATTGGGCTACAGAAACACCTAATTCTTCACTATTCAAATCGATGATTTTTACTTCTTCGGCAATTATCACCATTGGTTTCATCTCTAGATGAGTGCTAATTGTTTAGTTATTATTTTAAGTAGGATTTTCTTCTTCTTTTGGTTTTGCCTTTTCAACGAAAAGTTCTATTTCCTGTTCGAGCACACTATTGATTTGTTGAAATTCTTCTGAAAAAATATTAT
Source organism: Candidatus Heimdallarchaeota archaeon (assembly GCA_030671945.1). GTDB lineage: Archaea > Asgardarchaeota > Heimdallarchaeia > JABLTI01 > JABLTI01 > JABLTI01. Next base: position 4,250 of record DAOVHJ010000082.1, on the reverse strand, counting down.
TCTCACGAGTTAATCTTCTTATCGAATTTGTATATTCTTTAATAAATTTATCAAAATATCCTTCATTTTTTTTGTTAGATCGTTTACCCACAATAAAAACGACTTTTGCAGATTTAACAAGATTTTTGTGAATTATATTTATGGAATTAATTGTCTCAATATTATTTACAATATGTTCTTTTATTCTATACAAGGATTGGTGATTTATTTTATAATCCAGCAATTTCTCGATATGCAATTTATATTGCAATAAAAATTCTATCAAATCAATAACTTCGAGCTCAATGGAAGATATGGATGCCTGCATTTGATTCTTTAACTCATTTGATTCTCGAGTTTTTGCTTTCCCAAGAAATTTTTGCAACTCACTTGCAGCACTTAAAATTCCATCTTGACCTTTAATTAGGAATGAATTGTAATATTTAAGGAAAAGAGTCTGAAAATCGAATGTTTTCTTGAACAATTGCTTAAGAATATAATCAAGCGATTGTGATGCCTTAAGATTCTGACCCAAATTTCATCATCCCTTTAAAACTTGTATTCTTGCTTCTTTCTTGTGCTTTCTGTTTAAATATAATAATTATCCCCTTTTATGACTTTCAGTTACGGTAGAAAGGCATTTTTTAGAGGCATTTCATGAAATTGTCTTTGTTTCTTTGGTACTATTATTATTGAGATCAATTTCACATAAATCATCATCACAGTATTCATGAGTCATTCGTTTCCCCTTAACGCGTAAAATAGCATTGAAAATTACGAATAAAGAAACACCCATATCGCCAATCAAAACAGCCATCCATAAATCGATCCAACCAAAATAAGAAAGAACAAAAAGAACTAGTTTAATTAAAAGAGCTAAAGTAATATTTTGAACAATAACCCTCATTGCTTTTCTACTAATTGTAATGAGATAATGTAAAGCTTCGAAGCTATCTGTCATAAGAGCTATATCTGCAGTTTCTAAGGCAATATCTGAGCCCTTTGCACCCATTGCTATGCCTACATTTGCATGAGCAAGAGCTGGAGCATCATTTATCCCATCACCAATCATGGCTACGTGCCCATATGTTTCATAAATTTCATCTATAATTTTCATTTTTTGATCTGGAAGTAATTCAGCATAGTACTCGTCTATCTTGAGTTCACTTGCAATTTCACTGGCGGTTTTTGAATTATCTCCTGTTAGCATTATCGTTTTCTTTATGTTTAATTTCTTTAATTCATGGATCATACCTTTTACATGTGGTTTGATCTGATCTTGAACTGATAAAATACCCACTACTTTGTCATCGTTACTTATGATTACAGTTGATTTTTGTTCTGATTGCATTATTGCTAAACTGGTTGCTAAATAATCGTCCATTTCTATCTCATTTTCGATTACAAATCTATGATTACCTACAAACCATTTTTGCCCATTGATTATTCCTTGGACTCCCATACCTGTTATTGATTTGAAATCTGTAACTTTTACCACTTCAATTTTTTCATCAAGCATTTTCTCTTTAATCGCCTTAGCTATAGGATGCTTGGAGTTAACCTCAAGAGACCCACTTATTTGAAGTAATTCAGATTCTTTAAAATCATCAAGGGTAATAATTTCTCGCACTTGCGGATGACCCAGTGTTAACGTGCCTGTTTTATCAAAAGCAAATACTTTCGTTTTACTCAGACTTTCAATGTAGGCTCCACCTTTTATAAGAACACCATTTCTTGCTGAACGACTAAGTGCAACAACAATAGTGATTGGCGTAGATAGCACAACAGCACAAGGACAAGAGATTACTAAAATTACTAATGCTATTTTCACCCATTTTGCAAGAGTAAGTACATATAACCCTCCACCGAATAGTGGGGGAATAAAAGCAGTAATTAAAGCTACGAGAAACATGATTGGAGTGTAATATTTGGCAAAATTATCAATGAAACGATCAATGGGTGCTCGTTGATCTGAATTTTCTACTAGCTCTACAATTTTCCTCAAAAAAATATCTTCATATTTCTTTGTTACAAGAATTGTTAATGCACCATCTTCACAAAGAGTTCCAGCGAAAACTTCATCCCCTTTTGTTTTTAAGATAGGCATTGATTCACCTGTTATCGGAGCTTGGTTTATGTATGATTTACCTGAAAAAATGACACCATCTAAGGGTATTCTTTCACCTGCTTTTACGATGATGTGTGAATTTATTTTGACGCTTGTTGCAGGGACAATAATTTCTCCATCTTTGGTTTCCAATGTTGCTTTAGAGGGAGCATAATTAATCAAACTTTCAATAGAATTCTTCGCACTCTCAACACTGATGTTTTCAGCTAACTCAGCTATAGAAAATAGGAAAACAATACTGGTTGCTTCTATATCTTCCCCTAGAATTATTGCGCCAATCGCTGCAACAGTCATTAGTATATTAATATCAATCTTGAACCCCTTTAACGAAAAGAAGGCTTTCCTAAAAATGAATACACCGCCAATTATCATACCAAAAATGTAAGCTATACGTGAACCCATTGGTTTTACAAAAGCAAATTGTAGTAATGCCCCAACCATTAACAATAATCCTGAAACGATTATTGTATACAATTCTTTTTTCTTGAAAATAGATCTCCAGATGCTTTGTTGATGGCGTCTCTCCAATTCATCTTGTATTTCATCTTCTGATTTATATTCTGAACTCTCTTCTTTGTATAGAGAGTAACCAGCTTTTGTGATTACTGATTTTATTTGTTCCTCAGTTACTTTGTCAGGTTCAATTTCAAAATAGATTTTCTTAAAGACAATGTTTATTCTAACGTCAAGTACACCATCTAACCCCAAGAGTTTCTTCTCAAGAGTTTTTCCGCAACCTGCACAATCTATTCCAATGACTTTGTAGGTTAATTTTGTAATTGACATATTACATTTTACAGCCTGGTTTTTTTTAAACTTGTTTTATCAAAACAATATCTCTCACTCATTTTAATCTATAGTTTGATTTAGAAAATAAGAAAGCAACAATTAATAACAGATATTTGTAAGGAGCATTTAATCCTCTTCCAAAACGAGACTTATTACTAGTTTTTTATACGATAAAAAGGTAAGAAATCTCAGTATTTGAGTACTGTTAGAATTATTGTGATAGTCATGAGTGCAAAATTCTATTTCAATTCAGCATTGAAGAATATAGCAAATGGTAAAAAACAATCTATACTATATATTCTAGGCATATTTCTTTCAGTCTCATTATTGATTTCATTACGATTATGGTCTTCTACATCTGAAGACCTTGCAGCTCGTGACTTCCTTACAGATCAAGATTTTGAGCTAAAAATCACAACATATATGCCAGAAGAAATCCCCTTAATTCTTGACTGGTTAGATAATGATCCAATAGTTCAGAAAACATATGAGATGTATTACAATCTTGCTTGTTTTAATGCAGAGGAAAAAGATCCGGATTATATTTTTGACCCGCAAGAAGATCCGAATGATCCGATATCGATAACAGCATTAGGTCTGTGGCCAAAAGATTCGTTGGATCGAATAGAATCTCAATTCGCTGTTCGTGGTTCATATGATTTACAACTTGGCGAAGTCCTCATCAGTGAATATGAAGCAAAGGAAATAGAGGGAATAGTAGGTTATACAATAGAACCTGGCATGAAAATTAATCTTAGCATTGCAAGAAGAAGTCCGGAATTAGGAGAAGTTCGTCTCTTTCATATGGAGTTACGACATTTCCAAAATGTGACAGTTAAAGGAATTTACCGTCCTATACCAACAATTTCAATGTTACAAAAAACCTTCTCCGCAAGCTTCCTCAGAGATTCAGTAATTTTCTTACGAGAAAATATTATTCCTTCAGATATCCTTCAAATGAGAGCAAACGGATTAGAACCAGCGATTATGGTTAAAGCCAAAGTGGAAGAATTGAAAAGAAATGGTATTGGAGAAATTCTAAATATTCTAGAGGATTTAGCGGATAGACTGAAAATCACTTATCAATCGTCTCAATATATAATTTTAGACACTCCGACAATAGAGCTTCAGCAATCATATAGTTTAGCCCAAACAGCAATTGTCTTTATGGTGCCTGTTATTGCTTCCAGTATAATTCTAACATTATTTACAACGAATATTGTAATTGAAAAGAGAAAAGGTCAATTGTATACTATAAAAGATCGGGGAGGACAGAATTGGCAGATAATTGGATTAATCCTCTTGGAATTCTTAATCTTAACACTTATTGGAATTGTGCTCTCTATAGCAGCTT
>DAOVHJ010000314.1 GCA_030671945.1 Candidatus Heimdallarchaeota archaeon | reverse complement strand
CAAATGCAGAGAAAAAAGTACCACCATAAGGAGTGCCAAAAGTCACCAATTTTTCAACAGGTGTTTTCTCTGTTTTGTCTAAATATCTTTTTGAGATTAATCCACCTCGAGAGTGAGCAATGATAATTATCCTTCTTTCACCATATACGTTTGAAATCGCATTGAGTATCTTAGTTAATTCCTTAACTGAAACCTTAATATCACCAAAAGCAGATTTTTGCGAATATGTTAACCAGTCTATTCCGTGTTTATCCAATATTTCAGTTGCACCTTTTGGGACAATCTGTTTTGAGAGAGACCACTCAACGGGAATAAATGGCGGAGGTGGAATTGAATGCCACCCAAAATCAATCGGTTCTGGATCATTGTTATATTCTTTTACCCAACCCATGTTTCCTATGTCTGGATCCAACCAACAATACTTTGAAGCTGCAAAGCCATGGATAAACAATACTAAGAAATCACCTTCGTTATCTGGTTTCGCTGTTGACTCGATATCTGTTCGTTTTAAACTCTTATTAATTGCTTTTTCAGCTGCAGATATTTTTGGTGATGTTATTTTCGAGTAATTTGGTTCTCTAATAGTGAAGATTTTTTCAGCTAATTCATCGGTAGAGACCATTGTGTACTCTCCTATTTACAATATGATTTAGTTATATATTCCTTTTATTTGTTTAGAAACCATACTGCACATTAACATGTGAGATGCAATATTGCTGCAACTTTTGTTTTTTCTTTGATTAAATTATTTAATAAATGCATTACAACCGGAGTTTTATCCATGATTATGATTACTTTTGATTCCTCGAGTAATTTCTTTGATTCCTCAGGCATAGGTAAAATGCCACGTTGACCTTGTCCGATTATTAGTGTATCGGGTTTCTGATCTAATAATAATTCAATTTCTAAGGGACCAAGAACTGTATGGCCTTTGCTTATGGGTCTAGATAATTCCTTTTTTCTTTCTGTAATCGTACCATCGACATTAATATAGATGTCATGCTTGTATTTTACCCCGTCGATAGTTATAGACCCAAATTTTGTTTTTTCAATTATCATTGCAATCCCATCCAAATTCCTATTTTTCTTACGTTTCGTAATATTAAAAATGAATTGGAAAAAGTTATAATAGAGCAAAGAGAAGAAATGGAAAGTCTATGTAAAGAACTAGGTGAGAAGAATGACCGAAGAATGGCGTTTAATAGAATTTGATGGACTACCTGGATTAGAAACTCAAGCAGTATATCATGCTGTTGGATTAGCTATGGAAAGATACGATGATATTGAAAATACTATTATTATTTGTTGGCCAGAGGATCCATATGTTTGTGTTGGTTACCATCAAATTATTGAGGAAGAAGTAGATACAGAATACTGTAGGGAAAATAATATCCCAATTGCTCGAAGACCTTTAGGTGGAGGTGCGGTTTATCTTGATAGTGGGCAATTGTTCTATCAAATAATAGCTCGTCTTGACAGCAAAATATTACCACAAAATGTTGCTGAATTGTATGAAAAGGTCCTCCAAGCACCTATTGACACATATAGAGCAATTGGAATAAATGCAGAATATGCACCTGTAAATGATATTCAAGCGGATGGAAAGAAGATCTCTGGTAATGGTGCTGCTGAAGTTGGTGGAGGACGAATGTTATCAGGCAATTTAATATTTGATTTTAATTTCGATGAAATGGTTAAGATACTAAAAGTTCCAAATGAAAAATTCAGAGACAAAATAGCTTCAAGCTTAAGGGAAAGGTTAGGAACAATCAAGGGTTTCCTAGATAATCCTCCTGATAAACAATCAGTAAAAAAAATACTCATAGAGAATTTTGAGAAAGTGTTTGGAGTTAAATTTAGAATTACTAACAAATTCCTTCCAAAAGAACAAGAAATCGTTGATGAGCTATTAAAACAACATGAAAGTGAAGAATGGCTGAATATCCCTCTTCAACGTAAAACTGAATTAATGGAAAAACGCAAAGTAAAAATCTCAACTACCACTCAAATTTTTGAATCGGTATACAAAGCTCCTGGTGGTCTTATTCGCATATTCTTTGAAGTAGAGGATGAGTACATCAAAGATGTTATCATTAGTGGAGATTTTTCAGCTCAACCAATGAATACTCCAGAATTAATTGAAAACGCACTAATTGGAACGCTTGTGAATCCAAAACACATCTATTCCAAAGTCGCACAAGTTTTTGATTCCGAAAAAATAGATATTCCTGGTGTAACTCCTGAAGATTTTGTCAAAGCATTTGAATTATCTGTAAAGGACTTGTTCTAAAAGTCCTTTGTTTTTCCCCCAAAGTAAGCTATAAATAGACTTGTGAGTTTGTTTTAGTATGAAAGCTGAATACGAACTCTCAAAAAATAGTGATGTCGAATCTTTGTTGACCAAAATAGCAGAAAGCTTTGGAACAACTGTGAAAACTCTCGAAGATGACGTAACAAAAGTTATCTCTGTTCCTTCAAGAATAAGGATTATACAAAGAGTAGATGAAGCAAAATTCGTTCTGAGAGTTAGAGGAGCTTCTGATGAAGATATTGGTTTTCTAACTAGCATTTTAGGTGATCCCCTTAAAGTCAGTCAAGAGAAACTAAGTCTAAATGACTTTGTTAAGGAAGTAATGAGCATTCCTGATGTTAAGACAAAAAGCAAAGATGAAGTCATAGATATATTAGATCTCGATGATGAGGAATTCCAAGGATATTACAAACAATTAGAGCGATTTGGAAAACGAGGGCGAGGACCTCAACCAATACTTGATGCATATGAAATTCTTAGCAAGTAATTGCTAAGTCAATTTTCATTTATTTTTTTTACAAATACATATTTAAAAACTAAACATCTTACTAAGTATTATGATAAACAGAAGGTTTCTGCTAGTTTTAACTGTCAGCTTTTTGTTGCTGCCTTTTACAACTACTTGGGTGAAAAACGAGAATGCGAGCGCTTTTGAAAAACCTACAGATATTACGAATTACACAACTGAAGCTTTTACAGAAAAATTCAAAGGAACAATACCTGCGAAAGCTTTTGTAGGACCCGATAATGCTTTTGCTGTTGTGAATGCTTCTATTCATGCGGCTGTAACTTCACTTTATCTTGAAGTGTACACTCTTTCAAGTCAGAATCTAATTGATTCTTTAATCTATGCTAAAGTGACTAATGGAGTCGACGTAATTGTTCTCTTAGAATTCGATCATGTTAGTGGATTTGAAGATGATTATACAGAACAAGCAGCTTATGATTTAGATGCTGTTGGAGTTGAAGTACTCTGGACAACACCAGATT
>DAOVHJ010000139.1 GCA_030671945.1 Candidatus Heimdallarchaeota archaeon | reverse complement strand
CACTTCACTGGGTTATTGGTAGAGATCGTAAGAAAGTAAGTATTGGAATTCATGATATGCGAGATATTCAAGGTCCCTATCGATATTTTGGAGTTGATGCAAACACTCATGCGTTTCTTCCTCTTGGTGAAGAAACCGAAATGACCCCCAAACAGATTTGTACAGAACATCCAAAGGGAATTAAATATGCCCATCTTGTAAACCCAGAAGGTATCGTTCCTTTCTTAGTTGATAAGAATGATGGAGTCTTATCTTTTCCACCTATAATCAATGGTGTGCTTACACTCGTATCTGAAAAAACAACTGATCTGTTTATTGACGCAACAGGAACTGAAGTAAAAGCAGTAAAAAATGCTTTAGAAATACTAACTAGCTCTTTTGCAGAAGAAGGGTATCAAGTTGAAACTGTTACTGTAGAATATCCTGATGGAAAGAAAATTGTTACCCCAACGTTTGCTAATGAAACTTGGATTCTAAGACAAAAATATGTGAAGGAAATCCTAGGACTTGACCTTACCAGTGAAGAAATTGAGAAGCATATAAAGAGATCCCGATTTGGTATATCAAAAGTAACAACTAAAGATAAACAGAATTTATCCATTGAAGTTCCGTCTTTCCGGGTTGATATTTTACATGAAGTTGATCTTATAGAAGATATTGCAATATCTTATGGTTATCATTTAATGGAACCTATACTAGATGATATAGTTCAAGTTGGAGAACAGCATCCTGTTTTCAAATTACAAAATAGGTGTAGGGATATTCTTGCTGGCTTAGGATTCATTGAAGTTGTCAGTTGGACTTTGGTCTCAAAAGATTGGCATTACAAAAAAATGAGGACTTCTGGCAATCCAGTAGAACTCCTTAATCCCGTAAGTCGTGAGTTCAATATTTTTCGTGATAGTTTAATTCCAAGCTTAATGAATATCCTACAGAAGAATAAACCATTTTCATTGCCACAGAAAATATTTGATGTTGGCGATATTTCACATATAGATGAAAAATTAGAAACCAGTACTACTCGAGAAATATACCTCAGTGGAGTAATCATCCATTCAAAAGTAGATTTTGTAGAAATAAAATCGAATGTTGAAGCAATTCTAAAAGCGCTTGGTGTTTCAAAATATAAACTTGATACTACTGACCATCCAAGTTTTTTTGAGGGTCGTTGTGCTAAGATCATGGTTAAAAGTAAGAAAGTGGGAGTTTTTGGCGAAATTCACCCAGAAGTACTAAATAATTTTGAGCTTGAAAATCCCGTTGGAGCATTTGAAATAGAAGTAGAAAAACTCTTATGATTTTTTCTTTTGAGAAAACTACTCTCAGAAGATAATTGGAGTTTTTCTCAAACGATCAATATTTGTACTATAGACTTCTCTGATGTCATCTAAATCAAGTTTCAACATGACTAGCCGATCTAATCCTTGTCCCCAAGCTAGTACTTTTTCCTTTACACCAAATGGCAATGTAACTTCTGGTCTGAAAATACCTGAACCGCCCATTTCTATCCATGAATTGAATTTATCAACATAAATCAGTGTGGACATAGAAGGTTCAGTATAGGGATAGAACGATGGAATTAATCGTATTTTCTTGAAACCCATTTTCCCATAGAATGTTTTCAAATTTCCCATGAGATGTCTCAGGGTAACTTTTTCATCTACAATAATACCTTCAAATTGCATAAATTCAGCTAAATGTGTGTAGTCAATTGCTTCATTTCTGTACACTCTATCTATACAGAAGACTTTCTCTGGTGGAGTCCACTCTTTATATGCTTTTGACAAATGCCTACAAGTTGTAGCAGTTGTATGTGTTCGAAGGCAGAGCTTCTCAGCGTTACTCATTTGCCATTTGTAGCCCCATCCTGTACTTTTGTTTTCCAGCCATTTTCATGGGTTTTGGCAACAACATCAACCAATTCTTTTGCAGGTAGCTTAGCTTTACTTGGTTTGGCGATTTTGAACGTATCAGCTAATTCTCTAGCTGGATGATCCTGTGGTTGAAATAAAGCATCAAAGTTCCAGAATTCTGATTCGATGATGGGACCTCTAATTTCTTTGAAACCCATTTCAAGGAAAATTTCTCGTAATTCTTTGATAACTTCGATTACAGGATGTTTTCTACCAAAATAGGTAACTGGAACATCTTCTGTAGGATCATAAGGTTTGAAGGTTTTCTTTTTCCAACTTCTTGTTATTATCATTTTGGGAGTTAAGGTTGTTTCCATTTTTGCTTGGACTTTGATTCCCTTTTTTAGCAGTTTTACTCCTTCTGAAGTGAGTTTAGCAATTCTGCTTCTTGTCTCAATTACTTCTAGAATTCCTCTTTTCTTTAAATTTTTAATACTATCTTCAATTGATGGTTGTCCAAGCTTCTCAACAATATCCTTCTGAGCAACGTTTCGAATAACTTCTTCATCTATGTCTTGAGTTAGCTCTTTAGCTTTTATGTAGGATTTCTTTCCCTCTTTAGTAAATTCTGCCCAATTTTTTCTTCGTAACCAGCCAATTGCTATATTTATGAGTTGAGGATCTAATCCTGAATTCTCTTTAAAATCTTCTAGTAAAACTCTATCTTTCTCTTTCTTTAGTATGCTAAACACTTGTTTTTCAGGTAATCCTTTCTCAACATATTTTTGTCCTTCTTTTGTTAGAATAACTTGTCTCTCTGTTTTTTCTATACTATCAACTAATCCTTTTTCAGAAAGCTCAAGCATTATTCTAGCAACTTTTACTTGATCAAATTTGGTTGCTTTTATGATATCCTTCTGTGAAATCTCATCTTTCTTTTCAATCACTTTCAATATTTCTGATTGATCTTTTGTAATAGTATCTTCTGGCATTTAGCATACCTCTTATAGCAAATGACAAAATTTTTATTGAAAAGTTTTTCCATGGAACGAACAACATATCTAAATAATAGGAGTATTAATTTAGGAAAAACAAATAATCTCTCTTAAGTTAAACTAACTATCTCGGTGAAAAATGTGGTAGTAATTACGATTTCAGGTCCTCATGGCTCGGGTAAAAGTACATATGCACAAGCAATTGCCAAAGCACTTAATCTCAAGTATGTTTCTTCCGGTCAAACTTTCAGAGAGTTGGCTAAAGAATACAGTTGTAATCTTGAAGAGTTTTCGAAGAAATGTGAGAACGATAAAACCATAGACAAAGAAATCGATCAGAGAACAATTGATGAAGCTAAGAAAGGCAATGTCATTTTAGAAGGACAACTTGCTGCCTGGATGGCAATGGAATTCGCAGATTTACATATCTATGTTACAGCTTCATTAAAAACTCGAGTTGAGCGCATTGCTGAGAGAGATGGTACAGACTATAAGGAAGCCCGAAAGGAAACTATTGCTCGAACAAGAAGCGAAGTTCGTCGTTTCAAACGCATGTATAATGTAGACATCGAAAACACTGATATCTATGATATTATTCTAAGCACCGATAGATTACCTCGAGAGTTATGTGTTAGTATACTCATTGCTTCTTGTAAAGAATTCGTCAACAATAAAAGCTAATTCTTCTTTTCATTTCGACACAAAAAGTTAAAAACGGTAATTTTGCTTTTGAGATTACATTCACAGTCAATAAGGCTTTCCCGCAAGGTGACGCGGGAATCGGATTTGAATAAATCTGTGAAGGAGTCAATAAAAATGATTGATATAGGTCGAATAGTAATTAAAACTGCTGGGCGTGAAGCATTAAAAAAAGCAGTTGTAGTAGATATAATTGATAAGAATTATGCACTAATTACCGGACCTCCTAGCCTTAACGGTGTTCGAAGAAGACGAGTAAATATTGGTCATCTTGAACCCACAAGTAAAAAGCTAGAGATAACCCGTAAAGCAACAGATGCTGATGTTCTTGCTGCTGCAAAAACTGCAAAACTTGATGTTTTCATTAAAGAGGATTTACAAATTAATGTTTAGCTCTTTTGGCAGAAAAGAATAGTAATGCATAAATCTAGTCTAGCTTTCCTTTATAAAAAAGGAAAGACTTTATTTTTTCTTTAAGAAATACATTATAACTAGGAACAAATCATATGTAAGGTACTTTTCAACTGGTGATGTAATGTCTACAAAAAATATCTTGCCCTCGGAGCGAAAAAGAAAATTTATTGCTAAATCAGACGATTTTGAGATCACTAAATACGGTTTGAATCCATATGAACGATCGGCTAATGAATTAATTCGCCTTGGAGTCATTAATGTGGACAAGCATCCTAATCCAACAAGTCAAGAAATTGTTTCATATATTAAGAAAATCTTCACTCTAAGGAAAGCGGGTCATTCTGGTACTTTAGATCCTGCTGTTACTGGTATTCTTCCTGTTGCTCTTGAGGATGCCACCAAAATTACTGATGCTTTATTGCCAGCTGGTAAGGAATATGTTTGTATCATGCATCTCCATGAGAAAGTCGATGATGACAAAATTCATGGGGTATTCAAGGAATTTACTGGTGAAATATACCAAAAACCTCCCGTTAAATCAAGTGTAAAAAGAATACTAAGAAAACGAGTTATCTACTATATGGATCTCCTTGAGATCGAAGATCAAGATGTCTTGTTTAAAGTTGGATGTGAAAAGGGCACTTATATCAGAAAACTCTGCCATGATATGGGCTTAATTCTTGGAACCGGGGGACATATGAAAGAGCTCAGGCGAACAAAATCTGGTCCCTTCCGAGAAGATGAGACTTTATCTTCTCTTATTCGAATTTTTGATGCTTATGAAATTTACAAAGAATCCAAAGATGAAGAAGAATTGCGAAAAGTAGTTTTTCCGATGGAGAAAGGTTTAACCCATCTACCAAAAATAATAATTCGTGATAATTCTATCGGAGCTATTTGTCATGGAGCGAGTTTAGCAGTTCCGGGCGTCCTTAAAATTCATGATATTATTGAAAAGGACTCTTTAGTTTTACTCGAGAGTTTGAAAGGAGAAGCAGTCGCTCTTGCAAAAGCGACAATGAGTTATCGAGAGATCCTGGCAACAAATCATGGTATTGCTGCAAAAACATCTCGAGTATTGATGGATCGTGATGTTTACCCAAAGACTTGGAAGGAAACCGCGAAAAAATGAGTAGTCATTATTACTCAGAGAAACCAATTTCCTCTGGTAAAACTACTATCATTCAAACAATTCAATTTGGTAATCGTTTGTCATTTAAGAGTCAATCTGGAATCTTTGGGTGGAGAAAAGTAGACAAAGGCAGTGAATTACTTCTAAATAACGCAATCATTCCAAAAGATGGTTTAGTTTTAGATCTTGGGTGTGGATATGGTTTTATTGGAATTGCTTTAGCAAAAGCTTATCCAGAGTCTCGTTTTGTTTTGACAGACATTAATGTGTTAGCTGTTAAATTAACTAAAGAAAACTGTAAAACAAATGGGGTATCAAAAAATACAGAAGTAAAGCAAGGGCATCTGTATGAACCGCTTAAAGATTTGGTATTTGATTCCATAATTGCTAATCCACCACTCATGGCAGGGAAGAAAATATTGACCGAACTTGTAACTGAATCAAAAAATCATTTACAAGAGAATGGAACACTACAAGTTGTTGTTCCAAAAAAGAAAGGCTTAAAGTCAATGCAAAAGCTGTTGACAGAAATATATGGTTCATTTGAGGTCTTAGCTAAAGGTTCAGGATTCTGGGTTTTGAAAACAGAATAGTAGTTTCAAGGATGGAAAGGCTTAAAATCGTTCTTAGCGGAAAACTAAAAAATGGAAGTAAATCAGAAATAGATGCAAGACATGCTGCGGTGGCCTAGCTTGGTAGGGCGATAGCCTGGAAACTATGGTTTCAGGATAGATCCATCGCTTGTTAGCTATTGTGTGAAAGCACGCGCGAGTTCAAATCTCGTCCGCAGCACCATTTCTTCTCTTTTCGCTAATACTTTCGACAATCTCCTCGCATTTTTCTTTTAATTTGGGTCTTTAAATACAAAACAGCGAATTAATAAGTAGGACATTTTTCAGAGTTGAAATATATGGCAACAGAACAAAAAAACACTTTCCGTAATAACGGGACTCGTATCTGTGATATTGTACATTTCTACAATAAACAGAGATCAAATAGTATGCAAGTTTTTATTGAAGATCCATATCTAAAGGACGGTCGCTGGTTAACGAGTGGATCAGTTAAAATTGTTATGACAAAATTCGCTGATCCAAATCAGGTTAATGCTATAAAATTAACTTTCGCAGAAGCTACTGAGTTAATCTTTCGATTACAAAAAGGATTATCCCATTCTTTTAGCAAAGAAATTGAATTGCAAAAGCAATAGCTTTTCTTTCTTTTTTTTTATTTTTTACTTCTTTTTATTGTTTAATTTTCTAATTTTTATATGTTAAAAATCATGGAAAGAATAAAATATCTCAAAATATATTGAGAATTAATAGTCTGAAGAGATTGAAACTTGAATACTCAATCGATATTATTTCGTTTAATAATCCCATCTTTTTGGATTAAATTCTATGAAATAAAAATAACTAACAGGATTTGAAGAAATTGAGAAGACCGAACGGTGGCGTTATTTGGTTATTGCTTGCCGGTGTGGCAATGGGTTTTGCGTTTAATATTATTGTTTCCTATTATTTACTTGTAAGATCACTAATACCTTCGTTTATTATTTTAGTACTTAGTGGCATTTTATGCTCTCGGGTATTAGGAAGATCTGGTGGTGAATTTTCTGAAAAGACAAAAAGTTATTCTATACTTCTTGTGGGTTTCATGTTTGGACTTGCTTTTGACTTATTCAGACTTAGATATCATTGGTACATTAATGTATTCAAGTACAT
>DAOVHJ010000093.1 GCA_030671945.1 Candidatus Heimdallarchaeota archaeon | reverse complement strand
GATGTCTTACGTTTTAGCATGTATAACCCAACTTAACGAAGGCAACAATGATTTAATCCTAAAAGCTCGTGGAAGAGCCATTAGTCGTGCTGTTGATACTGCTGAAATTATTCGTCATAGATTTGTAACAGATGCTGTCATAGATGACATTATTATTTCTACTGAACAAATCGAGCGAAGTGAAGGCGGTACCGCAAACGTCTCAGCAATTGAGATAATAATCAGTAAAAAGAAAGGAAAGTAATCCCTTTCGTTTTTTCATTTTTCTTTTTTTCCTTATTTTTTCTACATCTTTTTTTATCCAAGCAGATCATCTACTCGAGCAACAATTAATGGAACAAGTAATTCATCCTTACTTAGGGAACCGTGTGTTGCGTTTTGACCTAAATTGTAGACTGGGTCATAATTACCTGAGTGACCAAAATAAATTGAAGCGTTTTTACCCAGTACTACTTGAACATCTCCAAGTCTATCGATTATTTTCTGAGTGTTTGCTCCTTTGCCTAGAAATTTATGATACTCTTTTGGAGTAATAATTACTCCTTTATCACCAATCTTGTTCGCAAACCAATTAGCTACTTCATCATGTTTGCCTTCTTTGGAATACAAATGAATTACTCTACCACTTCTCCCTCTTGATTTTAACAAAGCTGCTAGTTCTTCTTCTTCCTCAGGAGTAACAGTGATCGTCTTTTCTTCTGTAAGATTCTCTTGTCCATGATCCGCTGTTATAATTACTGCAGTTTGTTTTGCTATCTTTGGATCTAATCTCTTTAGCATCCTAAATAAAAGTAATTCAATATTTTCAACTTCATCCTTAAGCACCTGACTCTTTGTTGTATAGCGATGAGTTATACTGTCTATTGATCCAACATAGATATCTAAAAGTCTCCTTGCTGAAGTTGGTGTTTCCAAAATCCGCTTTGCTGCTGCAAAACTATCAATATGACTTGAATAACCGATGGCACTGGGTTTCTTATACACTAAATGAGATAACCCCCTATTTGCAATATGTGATTCTATCAACACTGAGTGACTAATAGTAGGATCATTAGCTATCGGAAAATCACACCAAACCCAATTTTTTACATTCACTCCAACGCTATTAAGGTCGAAATAACTTCTCTTTGTTCTTAGAGTTAATGTGTCCACAACATTATCGATTTCTGTGAAATTTATTTTCTGACCAACTATTCCATGAGTTTTTGGCATTTCTCCAAAACGTAAACTAGCTATACAGGTACTAGTTATTGTTGGAAAAACTGAAGAAAGTGCAAGTCCATTTGTTTCGAATTTTGCTTTCATTAATTTAGAACATTCATTAAATTGCTTCAAACCAAGTGAATCAAGCACAATAAAAACAATGTTTGTAATTTTGGATTCTTTGATTTTCTGCCAACCACTCTTTTTACTGAGACTGTCTAATAAGACTTTATTTTTTGGATATTTTTTACCAAATAAGGTTAGTGCAGAAGGAAGTATTTGCGAAATATTCTGCTCTAAATCTGGATAGTATAAATCTGTTCTCCCTGGTAAAGGAGTAAGTTTGAGAAAATCACTCGTCATTTTAAAGTCATCTCTCCAAAGATAGTTATTTAATTTCTTAATATTTATTCAACTTTTCCTAAAAAAAGGAAAAAGAAGCATTATTTGAATAATATTTAATAAATGCGAAATATCTTTGAATAAAATATGTTCAAAAAAATTTATGATTTAATTTCAAAAGAATTTTCTGGTAAGAATACAAAAGAGGTAATTGGTGGTATAGCAAATTTCCATCGAATCCAATCATCCCCTGGATTTAGGGAAGCCGCTAGTTTCTGTCAGAAACAACTAGAGAGTTATGATATACCTCTTGTGAAAACCCATAGCTATCCTGCTACTGGAAGCACTAGTTATTGGGGTTGTCCCGTTCCTAAAGAATGGGCTATTAAAAGCGCGACATTAGAGCTTATTGAACCCAATGGAACTAAAAGATATCTTTGCCGTTTCTTTGAAAATCCTTGTTCTGTAATTCAAAGATCTAAAGCAACTCCTCCAGAAGGAATAATTGGAGAAGTGATAATTCTACCAAATGGAATGAAGGATGAGGATTTAGAAAAACTTGATCTTAAAGATAAATTCATTCTAACAGATGATACTGACTTGAAAAGATTGAGATTAATAGCAGTAAACAAATTAGGAGCAGCTGGAATAATCTATGATCTTGTCAGCGAATTAAAACCATATAGAACTAGAGCTAATTTTCCAACTGCAAGACGGTACACCTCATTTTGGTATGGTACAAAAGGAGATGAAGGCGATGCTCTTGGTTTCGTTTTATCAGCTGAACAAGGCGATGACCTCCGAAAGATCATAAAAAATAATGAAAAAGAAAATGAGAAACTGAAAAAGGAAGGAAAACCAACAAAGCAAGTGAAAGCTCATGCTAAGATAGAATCAAGCTTCTATGATGGAGAAATGGAAGTTGTAGAGTTTTTCATCCCTGGGAAAGAGAAAGGACAAGAAATTATTGCAGTTGCGCATCTCTGTCATCCTAAACCAGGAGCAATAGATAATGCATCTGGATGTGGCACCTTAATTGAAGTTGCTCGTGCTCTCAATGATTTAATAGTATCAGGAAAGCTAAAGCAACCGAAAAGAGGGATAAGATTTCTCCTAATGGCAGAATTCACAGGAACATATTGTTATTTAGCTTCTAATGAAAAGAAAATACCGGAATTCATTGCTGGAATTAACCTAGACATGGTTGGTGCAGATCAAACCATTGGTGGCGGTAGAACACTCGTTATGGAAAGAACACACAATGCTTTACCATCTTATGTTAATGATGTCTTGAGTGCTATGTTAACAGAAGCAAGCAAAGAAGTGACAAACTTCCAAGGAACAGGTGGATACGCTACTTTCAAATTTGCTAATGATCAGCCTCTTTCAGGTGGATCAGACCACGTTATATTAGGTCATCCCGATGTAGGAATCGGTACCCCGATGTTTATCCAATGGCCAGATCGTTATTATCATACAGGAGAAGATACAATAGAGAAAGTATCAGCTGATATACTTCATCTTGTAGGTTCCTTAACAGCAACTTATTGCTACTATTTAGCAAATGCTGAGTTACCAGACATTCTTTGGGTGGCAAGAGAAATCAATGTAAAAGGAAAAGGAAGAATAACGAATCTTAGTAAAGACTTGCTAAACATTTTTCTAATAAAATTAGAATCTATAGGTGAAACTCCTGAAAAGAAAAAGGAAAACGATAAACCTATGGCTTTAACAAAAGAGCAGCTAGTTTACCAATTTCTAAAGAAAATTGAATCACAAATTCTCTTTAGAAGGGATCGAGAACACCAAGCACTGGATTCCGTGGTATTATTGACAAAAAATAAAGAAGAAAAAGAAGTTCTGATGAACCTTCTTAATGAAATGAAAGAAGGAATCACTACTCATGCACTAACAGAAATCAACGATACAAAAGTAGCAGTAAAACGAATCACTGAATCTATGAATATTAAAAAGAAATCCCTACCAAAAAGAAAGAAGGACAAACATGATATTTTTGCAAAGAAAATGATTCCAATAAAACTAATCAAAGGACCTATTTCTGGTTTGAGTTTAATGGATGTGTCCTATACTGACGATAAGCAAATGAAGAAGCTTAATGAAAAATACAAAGGTATGCGTCCAACACTTTCATCTGCTTTATTCTGGTTAGATGGGAAATTATCTCTTGCTGAAATTCCAAAATTAGTGGAACATGATGTAGGAAAAGTTAGTATTCCATATCTTGTGAAATACTTAGAATTCTATAAAGAATATGGATTAATCGAATTTAAAGAAAAAGAAAAATGAAAAAGAAATTGTGGTTGCTAAAACAATTAAAGTTTTACACCACAAGTTTCACAATAAACATCATCTGATTCGATATCAGTTCCACATTCGGGGCATGTGCCTTTACTGATTTCTGTGGAAAAAGCTTCCTTGGAATCGGGAGGAGAAGCATATCGTGTTCCCTTTGGAGCTTCAACTTTTCTTGTAACAGCATCTAAACGAACGAATTTCTCCTTTGAATTTTTATAGATCATTTTAGCCCAAAATACGGGGTAATAGAGAATTTTTCTATCTGTTAATGTAAGTTTCTCGGAAATTACTCTTTGAACATTGTCCGGTTTTTGAGTATATTCGTCAATTATTTCCTTAGAAAATTTCTCAATGTCTACATATTCTTTTGGAATTTCTATATTATTTGTACTTAGAAATTGTTCATTTCCTTCAAGCATATTAGCTTCAGGTAAGACGTCAGGATTAATTGAGCTTCCTTTGTAGTTTCGTGTTTCCATAATATCCTTTTCAATTAGAACATGTTCAATACCTGTAAGCTGAATTTCAGGTTTAGAAACAGATTTTTTACTCTTACCAGACTTGAAGAGTCCATCAAAGAATCTTTTTCTTTTCTTACCCTTAATATCAACTTCTGTTTCTTCTTCCTCAATCTCTTCAGGAACAATAATTTCTTCACCAAGAACAAAAACTGAAACAGCATCATCTATTAAATCAATATCATATGTTCGTTCTGTTAAATAACGAAGATGATATTTTCCTCCAATGAGCATATAAGGTTCATAGCTTTTCACTATTTGTTTAATAACAATTTCAGTTTCCTTCGGTCTGCGGAAAAAGCCCTTGAAAGCTTCGACTTTTTCTTTTTCGAAAATTGTTTTTGATTCTTCTTCTGATACAACAGATTTCGCAACAAATATTTTTTTATCTGTTATTTCATCTACTCTTTCTGCGCTTGGCGCATCTAAACGATAATCGTATTCTTCACTCATTTTAACTACCTCATATCATGTGTTTGTTCAAGAGTTGATTACATCAAACATGTTGAAAAATATAACTGAATGTTCTAAACAAAAACTAAAATACACAATTATTTCTCTACAAAATCCGGAAGAAATGCTTTCAATTTGTTTATAATATCTTCACGAGTATAATTTGGAATGGGTCCAGAGTTGGAGATTTTGTAGGAAGCTGCAGCAGCAGCTATTAAGCCGGAATAATAGCAATCTTTTGTTTTCAAATACTCAAGTAGGAAAGCAGTTATGAATGTATCACCGGCTCCTGTTTCATCAATGACATTTGTTGGAATAGCTGGAATATCATATCTTTTCTGTTCGTGAAAAATGATTGCTCCTTTGTGAGCTTGAGTAATAACTAATAATTTCACTCCTGCTTTAAGGGCAAGTTTTATTGCATCCTTTAAGCTAGTTGTTGCTGTTATACCTTTCAATTCGGCGTCATCTACCTTCAAAACATCAAGTTTTGGTAAGTATTCCTCATAATTAAGCCACGGTTCAAGGATAACTTTCCTAGTTTTTTCTTCTAGACTTCTTGTGAATCCTTGACCATCTAATGAGACAAAATCGAAAATCTTTCGAACTTCATTTATCAGATCAGGATCAATTTCATTAAAAACAGGTCCTAAGTGTATACATTGTGAATCATAATACATTTCAGGAATATCTCTAAAAGAGATTTTTTCAGAAACGGACAGAACTCTTTGTGTTCTCTTACCTTTCAAATCGTATTTATTCTCAAATTTCATGGAAGTAGATCCAATTATCTTGAATCCATTGAGATCCGCATCTAAAGAATTTATAACTTTAAGATTCTTTAAATGAAAATCTGTTCCAACTTTTGATACTACCCCTATAGACTCACCTAATGCTTTCGCGGTAGAAGCTGCATAAACTGGGACACCACCAATAAAGTGTTTGTCGTTTTCATTTGGAATTTTGATTAGATCTTCGGTAATGCTTCCCAGAACAATTAAGTTCGTCATTTTCTAGCTATGAATTACGTCAAGATTCAAAAATGATTCGAACAAATTCTTATCGAAGTTGTTTGTCAAAAAATGAGAATATCTAAAATGTGATTTAGACTGCATCTAATTTTCGACCACAATTCTGACAACGAGTATCCGTAGGATAAACTATATGACTACAACGTCGACATCGGGATATTCTTTGACTGGGTCTTTTTGGTCCGGAATCTGTTGGTATAGGTGATAATGCTTTGTCGCAATTAGGACACTTGGTTTGATGGGGATAAACTATAGCATTACAACGGGAGCATCGTGCAGTTCCTGGAGGAGCTTGACCTTCTGGTTGAGGTTTTTCTCTACTTGGACGTGTCGGTGGTGATAATATTCTGTCACAATTACTACAACGAGTTTCATAATCATATACAATAGCTCCACAGCTAGAACACTTAGCGATCTCTTGTTGAGATCGTCCTCTTGGCTTTTCCTTATCTTGCGGTGGTGGGGGAGGTGGAGATGGGCGAGGAGGTGCTTGTGGCGCATATGGTGTTGGGGGAGAATAGGGTTCACCAGTTTGATATGGTTGTTGCGGGGTGCTATAAGGAGAGGGAGTTTTTACTGCAGCAGGATTTGGTTTACCGCATCCAGAACACTGCTTATCATCTGCTCTTAAAACGGTTCCACATCGTTCACAAACGGTTTTTCTACCTAAAGATTGTGCATTTCTATGATCATAAGGAGGATAACCAGATGAATCAGATTCACCAGGTGGCGGTGGGGGAGGAGGGTAACCAACATCAATACCGAATTCTGACTCTGAAGATTCAGTAACTCTAACATCATTGGGTGAAGGACTTGTTGGTACTGGTTGCTGAGAAACACTATCATTTAATCTAGGTATAACATTACCACATTCTGAGCACATTTCAGCTTCATCGCGGTTAGCAGTACCACAACTAGGACAAAAGATTGTCATTTTCCTCTACCTCATAAATTTTGTAAGTGTTTGATTAATTTAGTGATAAAGTAATTAAATGTTAGCAAATCGTCAAAATAAAATATATTTCTTTTCCTCTAAGATTATTAACATAAATTAATTGATAATATAAAATAAAAAGATAGAAATATGTCAGTTTCCCTCTTGCTTTGCACGTAACCCACTAGCAATTGCTTCAGGGAATAATGGTGTACAGCATAGACCTGATGGATTTTTTGCTACACATGCACATTTGACTTTTTCTCGTAAGAATTCAATAATCTCTGACATTTCTGTAAAGCCAGTTTCTTTTGCTGCATTGAACGCTTCTTCTTCTGTAATTTCATTACAATAACAAGCATATTTTGGAGAAGCATCCTTTTTGTACCAAATTGGAACTTTAACTTCTTTCGTTGTAAATACCTCATTTGGTGATTTACTATAATACGAAACTTCACAATCAGAGCTCATACACAAATAGTATGCAATATCCTCAACTCTTTTTTTTGCTTCAGTAATCAATAAACTACGAACAGTCAAATTTCTAACTAACTGACCACGTTTAATACATCTGGGACAAGGGGGAGCTACTAATTGTATCTTTGGCATTTTGGTATTTTCCATATTAAAACCAACTTTAGAGTTTAATAATTATATTCGATTATTCTGAAAATTAAGTTTTCCTATTAATAAAAATGGAAGACACTAATGCTCCGTAAGAATTTGTCTACAAAATATCAACATCAGATTTCTTTGCTTTAATACGCAATGAAATTTCAGGTTTGAAATTATACAACCAGAAACGACTTAAAATCAAAGCTAAAATGCCAGGTATTATTAAATTGCAGAAATTGAACTAACGTTCATTTTCTACTTTTTTTATTATTTGCTCTATGAAAACTGAAAAGAATTTATAAAGTAAATTGCAATGAATTACAGTAATTTAACAGGAGATTAGATTATGCCAAGAAGACCGGATGCTGAATTAGTAAAGACATCTAAGTTTCGAGAATTAGAATTTTATATTATGAAGAAGAGACATGAAAGTGTCATTTATGCTGATATGCAAGTTGATCTTACAAACACTTTCAAGTTTCTTGAAAAGCATAATAAAGATAAAAAGGAAGACGAGAAGTTAACTCTCTTTCAAATTTTTTTGACTGCTGCTGTAAGAACAATCACTCTTCGTCCAAAAGTCAATCGTTTTGTTGCAGGTCGTCGATTATGGCAACGAAATCGAATAATCTTATCATTTGTAGTTAATAAAGAAAAAACTGAAGAGAGTGAAGAAATAAATGCTATGATAGATTTTGATCCTTATGACACCTTGGAAACAGTTCAAAGTATCGTAAATAAGCAGATCTATGAAGCTCGACATGAAGAAAATCCAAATCAAAAAGACGTCGATTTTTGGGGAGGAATGCCTCGGTGGGTCATTAGGTTCATGTTTTGGCTCATGAATTGGACAGATGAACGCAATATGCCACTTAGATTCATTATAGACGATATGCCATTATGGTGTTCATGTTTTATAGCACATTTAGGTTCGCTCAATGTAGATGCTGTCTTTCATCACCCCTTCGAGTTAGGAACTGCAAGCATCCTAATGAT
>DAOVHJ010000061.1 GCA_030671945.1 Candidatus Heimdallarchaeota archaeon | reverse complement strand
GCTCATCATAAAAAGAAAGGTGTGTATGTTGTTCCTTATTTTCCACTTATGCATGGAAGATTCGGTGAAGTACCTGAACTTGTTGAAATAGGAAAGAAACATGATGTAAGTGCTGCTCAAATCTCACTTGCTTGGTTAATTAAGAAAGGCACTGTGCCAATTCCAAAAAGCATTAATCCAGAGCATTTGAAAGCAAATTGGGAATCACAAAACATTAAGCTTAGCTCAGAAGATATCAAATTAATAGACTCAATTGAGAAAGAAAAACGATTTCTAAGCCCACCTCTAATTGGAACGAAGTGGTAGAAAAATTTGGAAATGTGATTATATCACATTTTCTCTTTCTTAACCTGCAACAATTTGTTTTCTGTTTGCTTTATCTATGGCTTCTAGAGCTTCTATTGCTCGTAATTTCAACCGATCATCTTTCGATTCTTTGAGTATTTTTTGTATGTCCTTTGTTGCTTTTTTATCTCCAATGCGTCCTAGTGATGTAACTGCGTGATATCTTATGAATCGGTCTTCGTCTTTTCGTAACATGGTCAACAGTATTTTCAAAGAACTAGGATCACCTATTATTCCCAAGGCTTTTGCAGCTTCAGAACGGACTAGCGGATCATCCTTTTTCTTTAGAATCTCTAAAAGAGGTGGTACTGCATTAGTATCACCAATTTTGCCTAGAGCGATTGTTGCTTGGTATCGAACACTTTCATGTTCGTTATCGAGTGATTCCACAAGAACATCAATTGCTTTCTTATTACCGATTTTTCCAAGAGTTTTACAAACTCCTTCTTTGACTAATCTGTGAGAATTCTTCCTCAATAGCGATATAAGAAAATTAATGATATCTGCTTCTCCAACAGTTGATAAAGCACTAATTGCTTTACTTCTTGTTTCTAAATCACTACTTTCAAGTTCATTTACTAGTATTTTTGCATCTTGTAAACTCGGCACAATATCCACAACTCAGAGACCTTTTTCGGTGTTCAGAACGAACACCATTCACCATTCTAATTTTCATGACTAATCATTTATTATTGTTTCGTCGGGAAATTCGGAAGTTATTTATTCGAAAACTCTGTAATGGATACCTAGACTTAGAAATAGTCATGAGAATTGATCCCTAGAATTCAATGGTTGGGTAGACTTGAATAGCGAATTAACAGAATTTCTTTATGATTTGAAAAAATCAAAAACTATACAAGAAGCAAATTCACTTATCAATTCAGTTTCCAAAATTGAAAATCTATTAATTACTTTAACGGACAAAGATGAATTCATTGAATACCTTGAGAAAACGAAGATACCTACAAAGAAGTTAGAGCAAAATACGAAAGAATGGGGAGATGTACAAACTCCGAATAACTTAGTTGATAAGGTGTATCAAATTTTATTGGATACAAATCTAGATCCTTCTGTTATTATTGAACCCACTTTAGGGACAGGTAATTTCATTCTAAGTGCTCCAAGATTCTTCAGAAATCTAAAACTAATTTATGGAGTTGAAATCCAAAAACAGCATATCTGGTGTTCTGCATTTAAGCTTATTAAGAAAGCGCTAAATCAAGAAACACAAGAAAAGCACAGGTATGTAATACGATTAATTCATGATGACATTTTCAAGCATGAATTCAACCAGGGTATTTTGAAATCTGATGATTCAAATATACTTATAGTTGGAAATCCACCCTGGGTTACAATTTCGGAATTATCTTCACTTGATTCCACTAACTTACCTTTGAAATCGAATATTAAGGGATTCAAAGGAATTGATGCTCTTACAGGAAAAAGCAATTTTGATATTACTGAAACAATTATTGTCAAGTTAATCAAGCTTTTTTCTAACAACAAAGGAAAAATTGCAATTTTATGCAAGAATACTGTAGTTAGAAATATCCTGAAAGAAACAAATAATTCAAATTTAAGGATCTCAAATATACGTGCTCTGAATTTCAAAGCCAAGGAATATTTTGGAAAAACCTGTAATGCATCATTATTTATTGCTGATTTCTCTCCAAAGAAAAATGATACTTCTTGTTCTATTGCTGATCTTGAAGAACCTGATAAAATCATTAAGAAATTTGGTTGGTTCAAAGATCATTTTGTCTCAGATATTGAGAAATACAAATTGCACTCTCAATTTGAGGGGCAATTTCCTGTTAACTGGCGTCAAGGCATAAAACATGATTGTGCTACTATCTTGGAATTACAATTAGTAAGTGATGGAAAACTCATCAACAAAAATAATGAAGTTGTGGATGTAGAAGATGAATTAGTATATCCCTTATTAAAAGGGTCATCTCTTCGGAAGTTTTATGCTCAAGATGTCTCTAGAAGATTAATCTTGACACAAACGAAACTATCAGAAGATACCAACAAAATCAAAGAGATGTATCCTAAAACATGGCAATATCTCATGAAAAATAAGAAAGCATTTTCTAAAAGGAAATCCAGAGTATTTCAAGGGAAACCAGCTTTTTCTATTTTTGGAGTTGGTGATTACGTCTTCTCACCATACAAAGTTGCTTTAGCTGGTTTCTATAAGAAACCCATTTTCACATTCGTTGCTCCTAAAAATGGAAAACCTGTTTTATTCGATGATACTTGTTATTATCTGAGTTTCCAAAATTATTCTGAAGCACTATTCACTTGCTCTGTTCTAAATAATAGTACACTCATTGATTTTCTTAATTCAATTGTTTTCATTGATTCAAAAAGACCTTTCACAAAAGAAGTTCTAATGAGGATTAACTTCGCTCATTTAGTTAAGAAAACCACTTTTACATCAATCGAAGAAATATGGAATTTGAACAACTTCACTCCAGACAATAAAATAACAGAAAATGATTATAAGAAATTCCAAAAGACTTTCCAAAAATAATGTGACAAAACTAAGTTGTTTGTTTTCTTGTGAAAAATCCCTTAATTTTTGCCCATAAGGATTTCTTAGTCTCTTCCTCTTCTAATTTCAGCCGCTCTTCTTCAATGTTGTTTAAACCTGCTCGAAGATTCGGTTTATAGCGGCGTCCTTTCCATGTTGTGGTTTTTCTAAAAACTAGTTCAATAGTAGAAGCGAGTAAGGTAATGAGAAACATCAGCATCATAATGGGAAAGAACACATAGATAATCCAATGGTGTCTACCTTTATTTCGCAAATAAATAGCAAACAAAACTAAGAGTAAAAGATGAGAGCTTATTGTCAAGATTAATGGTAGATAACCTGTCCAATAAACTGCAGACAAAGTTATTGCTACTGGTGTCAAAAGTCCCCAGAAGATGAATGTTAATGAGGCAATCATTCTTCGTGGAGGGGTAAGTTTTACACCCGCATAAAGACACTTTTTGAAACCAGTCCAACAATGTCGTATAGATTCTGGATACATTGAAGCATAAACTAGTCTATTTCCTTCCATATAGTATAAAGCTTGTAAGTCCTTTTTGACTAAACGTGCGAAAGCATAATCCTCGATTATTGAATTTTTCAGTCGTTCATGACCACCAATTTTTTCATATGCATCCCTTGTCCACATCATGTATATTCCTACAGCAACGAAGGAATATCTCTTCTTTGGATTGTTTACCCTAGCAATACCACCAGACACGAGTCGAGAAATAAAGAAATTAATTGGAACAATGCTTTCCCACCACTTTACCACATTGTGATAGGGGTTAAGACTTAGCAAGCCTGCTTTTTTCTCTAGTAACATGCTTACAGTTATTCTTAGTGCATCAGGTTTGTGCTCTGTATCTGCATCTGTGAATAGAAGAATCTCACCATTTGCTTTTTTATATCCAAGATGACAGCCCCTGTTTTTCCCAATCCATCCCTCAGGAACTTCGTTCTCAATTACGATTTGATCAGCAAAAGGCTTGGCTAATTCGACAGTGCGATCTTGAGAGCCACCGTCTGAGAGTATAATCTCGAAATTCGAATAGTTTTGAGCTCGAAGCGATTTTAAGCATTTAACTATATTATTCTCTTCATTAAAAGTTGGAACAATAATACTTACAAAAGGTTCTTTTGGAAGAGATTTCAGAAAAGAGTCACTGATAATATCTTTCTTTTGAATACTGGCTGATATGTAATACAATAGGGCGATTATAACTAAAGCTAGGTAAATCATGCCTAATATGAACAGCCATAGATTCTGCAATTTATCTATCTCCTATCGACAGAATAGTTAGCAATATAATCTTTCTAATGAAAATGGTTCCTTATATAATTTCTCGAATACCTTAAGAACTGAGTAAGAAAAAGGAAAAAATGGAATGAACACTAAGGTTCATTCTTTAATGGATGTCTGGTTGGTGTCTCAAAAAGATAATCGAGATCAGGTCGATTTTCGATTGCTTTCCTTATTGCCATCACTGTTGCTTTTCGATTATTCACATAGACTCTATTCCTTGAGACTGCTGTTGGGTGAACAAAGACAGAGGCAATTATGACCAAATCATTCACATATTTTTCTGGAATGAATCCATCCTGAACACAGGTAGTAACTGCTTTTGCTACACCAGCTTGTACCGGACCGAATACCATTGATGCTTGTCGTAAGTTTCTAATGAAGACTTTAGGAACGAGGAGAGTATCAGGTTTTACAGCTTCGTTTGTTTCATGAAGTGCTAGAAGTGGTTCATGACCTTCTACTTTCGATTGATCATCCTTAACAAGTGCAAGAGCTTTTGCAAAAGCTATACCGACTGGTCCATCTTTCGGACCGATTAAAAGATCAACATGGGCCATTTCTGGACGATCTCCACCAAAGAATCCTTCGCCGACAAGTAGTTTCTTCTGCAAAATTGTTTCAGCTGTGACATCAATTTGTCCAAATCTTTCCTCGATTTTCTTTGGATCTTCTGGCAAAGCAATGATTGGTTTTACTTTGATCTTTCCTAATCTTTCTAATTCAAGTCTTAGTTCAGATCGTAACTCATGACTAATGCTTCCACCAATTTCAAGAGGTAATCGTGGTTTTCGAACCTTTACTCCCATCATATTGAGTGCTTCTTTAGTTCCTGCTCCACCAGTTTTCACAATAATTCGAGTTATTTTGTGGATTTCCATTTCTGTCTTACGTGCTTCATCCAATTTTCCAGCTTCAACTAATTTTTTGATTTTCACCCAATAATCTCCAATGAAATTAGCAGAGGCTAAGATACAACCATCAACACCAGCAGCAAGCGCTGGAAAAACGATTTCATCCCAACCACAAAGAATCTTGAATTCAGGAGCCACAGGTTTTACTCTCTCGAGTATTTCCATTAAATAAGCCATATTTCCCCAAGAACATTTCATTCCGACGATATTTTCATGTTCTACTGCTAAGTCTTCTACTACCATTCTTGGAAGAACAACATCAGTAAGTGCTGGTAGTTGGTAGAGCATAATTGGGAAATCAACTTTACTAGCAATTGCTGAATAATGTTTATACAAACCTCTTTGTGTTGGTTTCATGTAGTATGGAGTTACAATTAAACCCGCATCTGCACCAACATCCATCGCATGCTTAGTCATTGCTATTGTTCGTTTTGTACCACTTGTTCCAGTTCCAGCCATGACATCTACTTTACCATTGGCTTCTTCGACTGCGATTTCAATAATTTTCTTTTGTTCATCCCAGAACAATGATGAAAATTCACCTGTGGATCCAGCGGGAACTATTCCTGTAACACCCAAATCATCGATTACAAATCTGATTAATTTGCGATAGGCTTCTTCATCTACTTCATCTTTCTTTGTAAAAGGAGTTACGAGTGCTGGACTCACTCCTCCAGGTCTAAATTTTTTAGCCATAGAAATTTCAACACCTATTTATGTAATTTCCTTGCAGGAATAACTGATAAGCCATTCTTTGTCAAGGCATCTGCTGAAAAATTCACGGCATCATGTTTGTCCAAATAATTAAGTGTCATTCCATCCCAGTCTCCTGAGTCAATTACTTCACTTTTATCTCGGAAGTAATCCAGGATATCTGATTGATGCTCTCGAGTTTCTTCAACAGCTTGTTTTCCACCCTCATGTTTAGCACTGACGTTCTTGACTGTTTTAGCTAATTCAATAAGTTCATCGGTTCGATCATAAGGTTGTCTAACAATGCTCTTCCACGTTTCTGTGATATGATGTTCAAATCTGACAATATCCTCAAAACCCCAATCTTTTCTGAAATCAGCTGCAATTTCCATTGTTTTATTGTTCACTGAATTTGAAAGATTGAAACCAATAAGTGGTGTGCTTCCGTCCTCTCGACTGAGTAGTTTAGCAGTCATCAATGTCCAGAAACAAGCGTAAGGATTATCGTTACCCATGAACACTGAGATTTTGAATTCCATATCTACTCCTAATTTGTAAAGCATATAACCAAGAATTACTGTTCCAGGATTAATGTTGAGAACTTGTTTTACACCATATTTGGTATAGTAGTAAAGGTACTCGTCTATCCATTTGACTGCATAATCATTTGGTTGCCCTACTCCTCCAAAATAACCGGTTATTGTTGCTGGTCCACCTAAATGGACATTGACTGGTGCTCCATCTGGTCCTGGAGAAGTTCCTTTTGTGTCAAGAGTTTCAACATAAGAAGCATCTATGATCTGCATCGCAGCAGCCATCGCAAGTAAATCGCCATCCTCTTCTTGCTCTTTCATTTTTCTTACTCTAATGAATCTTCCAGGCATCAAATCTTGTTTTTCAATAGCCCGTTTTGCTTCAGCAATAAGGAATGGGAAATACTGACAGGCACTGATTTCAAGTGTAACTGCTAAGGAATCATCGAATTTGACCTTCTCAGCATCTGCTCCAAGGATTTTCTTTCGATAATCAGCAATACTAATGAAAGCATCTTTATCTCGTTGTTCAGCTAACCAAGTGAGATCCTTCACATATTCAGGTTTCTTCTTTTCTAATCTCGCTAGGAGATTATCAAGTTTGCCAGCTTCAGCAGCTTTCTTGTTAATTTCATCTACACCGTCGTATTTTTCCACAACAGCTAGTAGATCATCTATCGTAGGATTGTTTTCTTTGACGAAAAAATCATTGATAGCTTTGAGATTATCCTCTGATATTAGTAATTTCTTCTTAATATCGGTCAATATTTACACCCTAAAAATTCTGATTGTTTGCAAAGATAGTTCTTTTTACTTCCTTTAAATTTTCCTCTAATAAAGAGAATAAAGAAATCAAAGGGATATATGAACAACACTTAGTCTACTAATTTTTCTGGACAAACAATCTCATATTTATCCTCTATATATTCACCGGGAATTTTTGCTTTGATGAAAGCCATATCATAAATTTCTTGGATAATTGGTTTATAATTTCCTTCTACCGCATATGATCTTAACCAAACATGATCATCTAACTTGGGCATTATAATCTCGTTGATGAACTTCTCTTTAGCTGATTTATTACGATCAAATAATTCACCAATATTCTGATTAATTCTTCTAGAACCAAAGAAGAAGTTGCTTGCTAGTGGTTGAGTCATTAACTCATCTTTTACTTTCATTTTGAATTGCTCAAATTCTTTTTCTTCTATGGGAGAAATTTCTTGTAGATTTAGTGGAACAAAAATGGTTGTGTAAATTCTCGTGCTCCTAAGTTCACTAATCCTTTCAATATCATATACAGCTTTTGCTTTTTTCCAGACAAAGTATCTTCTAGTATTTCCCCCATAACGTCCATTCTGGAGATAAGTTGTTCCCATCCAATTTGATCTCTGATAAATATGATCATGCCCACAGAAAACCATATCAACGCCATATTTTCTGAAAAGTGGAGTTAAAAACGTTTGAACTCGCTCATCATTTCCTCTATTGAATCCTCTACCCCAAAATCCTAAACTCATAATTGCTGAGTGCATGAATACAAAACAGAATTGTGGAACCTTCTCACCCTTATTTACTCTTTCACGCCATTGTCTAAGATCATTTAGCAACCAGTGCCATTGTTCTGAATTACATTCTAGCTTATATTTTCCCCAGCTGAGACCATTGCTATCAAGAAAAATTGCATGAACATTCCCTTGATCTATAGAGAACCAATGTCCAGGCAAACAACCGTTTTTTGATATGGGATTTGTAATATATTTATGCCAGTACCGACAATCCTCTTCTGAACCACCCAACGCGCGACCTTTTCTCTTTCCTCCGCAATAATAATCATGATTACCTATACTCGTTAGTAGTGGTACATGACCCCATAAAACAGAACATCTCTTGAAAAGATCTGCCCAATATTCACTATATGATGCATTTTCTGTTAAATCACCTGTAGCAATTGCTAAAGAATAACCCTCATCAAAAGTAACTAGTTTTTCAGTTGCTGCGATACTTGAGAAAACTTTTCCTAAATCATCATTTCCTTTTATTATTTTTCTTTGAACTTTTCCTCGCATAAATCCACTTTTTCGTCCAGCATGTAAATCTGAGCTTACTGTTAAGAACAATGGTTTATTCTTTTGAGAAAGGTTAAATGATGTTCTAAAAGTAGTGAATTTTGTACCAGCAAATAATTTCTTGTCGACTTTTTGATAACATTCAATTCGATATTTGTAAACAGTATTTGGTTTTAAATTAGTTATTTGCCCGATAAATAAAGAATTAGCAGATTCTCTCCTGTCTCTAATCAATTTTGAAATATGTCTTAATGGATAAACTCCAACTAAACTTCTTGCTTCATCTAGAACTACAATTTGACAAATTGCAATTTCCTCTTTTTTTGAATTAAGGAATAAATGCAAAAGATTCTCATCTAAATACCCCCAATCTACGAACATCTTTACAAGCATTTTACTATTATCAGTATCAATCCTTTGGAGATATACTTTATCGGGAACATACTCAAGAATATCTAAACTAAATTCAACATATTGTTGGTTGATGATTAAATCTTTTTTTATTAGGAACTTATTTTCGACTTCAAAAAGCAAGGGTCTTATCTCTTCTCTACTTTTCTCCTTTCTTTTCGGCTCTCTAAGGGGTATGCCTTGAATTATTGCTTGAGATAGCATTGCAGGAAATAATAGTAACCTTATCTGTTGTCTTCGAGGGATTTTACGATCCTTTTGCTTTTCAAAGAATTTCTCACGAAGCTTCTGTTTTTTATGCATTTGTTTCTTCTTTGCTTCTAATCGTAATTTTATTTGATTATGATATTTTTTAGAGACCTCATTTAGTAATTTTAGAATCAGTTTTTCATCTGGCGTAATATCTATTGTAGTGTTTTCATTTTTTGCCATTTGTAACACTTCAAATTGAAATTTATTTTCCTGTTCTAGATTCTAATTATTGAGCATTTTCTAACAAATTCAGATTCAAACATATCTCTCAAAGGTTTTCCATAATTAATTAAGACTAATTTTCCTTTTGCGGTTGGATCTTTCAAATAACTCTTGAATTCATGATAGATTCTTAATTGCAAATGTACTTCTTTAATTATATCAAAATCGAATTTGTCAATGATAACTCCCATGGATTTTTCTTCTATTATAAAACCAGATGTTAAAGCGATTAATTGATCCTTTATTGAGGGAAATTGGGCTAGTTTACCATCAATAGTTGTTAATACGGTTAATAATTCTTTGAATAGAATATAGGAATAATTCTCTTTTTTCGCTAATCTTCGATAGGAGATTTTTTGGTATTCTGTTCCCTCCTCTCCTGTGATGAAAACAAGTTTACTAGTTGCTCTATTTATTCGAGTGTTTATTTCTTCTAAATCTATTGTCATCCAATCACCCGATTCTTCACACTCGATTTTTAAAAGAGGGAGAGGTTACCTGTGAATGAGTTTCTTATTCTTCAGATTCCTCTTGCTTTATATCCTCATGTTTATGATAATAATAACTATAACCTTTTACGAGGTCCCAGAAATTCTGATTGTTTACATCTACATGCAATAAGTTCTTGAAAGTATCCATGGCGAAATCGTAATTTCTCAGAGCCAATTCATTGAATCCTTTATAGTAAAGGACAAGTGGATCATCTGGTGAGAGATTAAATGCGAATAGGAAGTATTCTTCGGCTCTTTGCAAGTTTCCTAGATAATGGTGGCAAATTGCTACAAAATAAGGGATATTGAAATTACTCTCTTTTATAACATCAGTGTTGAAATTCAACATTATTCCATCAAATATTTTCAGTGCTGATGCGAAGTTGTTTTGTTCAAATTCTAATAAGCCTTCATAATAGATGCTTGGAATGAGGTCCTTGTTCATGGTTGTTGCTTTCTTGAAATTGTTTACAGCGTCCTGCTTCTTG
>DAOVHJ010000054.1 GCA_030671945.1 Candidatus Heimdallarchaeota archaeon | reverse complement strand
TAGTTGGCGAGAAAAACGTTAAGGCTATTAGAAGAGCCCATACGGAGGTCGAAAGTGAATGACCAAGAATACCCTTTCCGATAAAGAAATGCAAGAATGGATAAAGGAGAAGTGGGGTTACGAAAAACTCCCCATGGGTGGATCTGTTCCTTATCCCGGATCCTCTAAATTCTTTAAAACAGGTGATTGGAGTGCATTCAAAGCAGTCGTTGACCGCGAAGCATGCACAAAATGTACTACTTGTTTCTTCCTTTGTCCCGACTCAGCTATTACAATGGATGATGAAGAAATCCCCGTGATGGATTTTGATTATTGTAAAGGTTGCGGCATCTGTGCGGAAGAATGTCCTGCAGATGCTATTGAAATGAAGGATTTAACTCAATAGGTGATCACGAATGACTAAAACTAAAGTTACTAAAGGTAAAAGAATCGGCATGACCGGGGACGAAGCTGTTGCAAATGCTGCTGCAGTTATCAATCCTGATGTTGTTGCTGCGTATCCGATCACCCCACAAACTATCATTGTCGAGCATTTCAGTGATTTTGTTCACGATGGTGAAGTAGATACTGAGTTTGTTTGTGTTGAATCTGAACACAGTGCTATGAGTGCTTGTGTTGGTGCTAGCGCTACTGGTGCAAGAGTCTTTACTGCTTCTGCCAGTCAAGGAGTTGCTTTGATGTATGAAATTCTCTTCATCGCTGCTGCTTCAAGGTTGCCAATCGTTATGTCTGTTGCAAACCGAGCTCTCGCTGGACCAATTAACATTCATGGAGAATTAACCGATCAAACTATGTGTCGAGATACAGGTTGGATTTCTATGTTCTCTGAAACTGCGCAAGAAGCTTATGATAATACTTTCTTGTCGTTCAAAATTGCAGAGCACCCAGACGTTTCCCTTCCTGCTATGTTTGGATTAGACGGATTTATTATAACCCATGCTCTCGAAGGTGTTTTCCCACTAGATAGGAAATTCTCTCAAGATTTCTTACCAGAGCGTGATATGAAACATCCAACAATCCCTGGTAATCCAGTTTCTTCTGGTTTACTTGCTCTTCCTGACTATTATATGGAAGTCAAGTATCAACAAGAATTAGCTATGACAGCCGCTCGCAAAGTTATTCCAGAAGCTTTCAAGGAGTTTGGTGAGAAAACTGGTCGTTATTACGATCAAGTTGAATCATACCAAATGGAAGATGCTGAAACAGCTCTCGTAACAATGGGTGCCCTTGCTGGCACAACTAAATACGTAGTTGATAAATTACGAAAGGAAGGCGAGAAAGTAGGAATGCTCAAAGTGAAAACTTATCGACCATTCCCAACTGATGATCTTGCTAAGGCTTTGAAGGATGTTGATGCTATAGGAGTTATTGACCGAGATTTAACCTTCGGTTCTCCAGGAGCAGCTCTCTACACTGACATCAAGACAAGTATGTATGATTACAAGGATCGACCACAAGTTTTCGGCTTTATAGCTGGAATCGGTGGAAGAGATGTCCTAGTTGAAGACTATGAGTACATCTACAAACAAGTACTCAAGAACAAAGGCGCAGAAAAAGTTGTGCCGGTCGAATGGATAGGTTTGAGAAAATAGGAGGCTAAAACAAATGGTTACTACTGAAGAATTAAAGAAAGTAAGAATTCCAAAAGCAAAGGTACTAATGAATAAGAAAGATCGTTTAGCTCCTGGTCACAGACTTTGTGCTGGTTGTACCGCAGGAACTATCGCTCGATGTGCCACTCTTGTTACCGATATTGATGATGTTTGTATTTTCCATGCAACTGGTTGTTTGGAAGTCGCTACAACTGTCTATCCATTTACTGCCTGGAGAGTTCCATGGTTCCACAATGCATTTGAAAACGTTGCTGCAACCGCTTCCGGAGCAGAAGCAGCATACAAAGTAATGGTAAAGAAAGGCAAACTAAAGAAAGTGCCAGATATTATTGCTTTCGCTGGTGACGGCGGAACCTATGATATTGGGTTACAATCTCTCAGTGGAGCTTTAGAACGTGGACACGATTTTGTTTACATCTGCTACACTAATGGTGCCTACATGAACACTGGTATTCAGCGTTCTGGTGGAACCCCAATGTATGCAGCTACTACAACTTCCCCTGCTGGAAAAGTTATCCCTGGAAAAATCCAGTGGAGAAAAGACCTTGTAGCAATCGCTGCAGCACACAAAGTACAATACGTCGCAACCGCTTCTCCCGCAGCTCATCGTGATATGATGACTAAAGTAAGAAGAGCACTTGATGTCGATGGACCAGCGTTCCTTTTGATTGATATGCCTTGCCCAAGAGGCTGGAGATTCCCAGAGGAATTATCAGTTCAAATTGCTCAACAAGCAATTGATTCTTGTTACTTCCCAATCTACGAAGTCTACGATGGTAAAGAATATGTTCTCAATCCAAAAAGCAAAGCTATTGCAAATAAACCCGAAAGAAAACTTCCAATTGAAGAATACATGAAGGGACAAGGAAGATTTAGACACTTATTCAGACCGGAAAAACGTGATGACTTAATCGCTAGATTCCAAGAAGAAGTCGACAAAGAATGGGACTATCTTCTAAAACTAGTTAATATGTCTAAGTAATTCAAATAGAATCAATCGAAGTTTAAGAGAAAAGGATAAAGCCTTTTTTCTTACGCTAATTTTTTTTCTTTTCTTCATTTTTGGCTCAGAATTTTGAGATTTGTATCTTTTTAAATAAAAAATCCTAGGGGTTCACTTGAGAAAATTTCTCCTTGCGGAGGTCAATGAATAAAATGAAAAAACTCTTCAAAAATAAACGATTGAGTGCGATCTTGCTTTTCGGTGCAATGATGATCCTCTGGGTAACAACCACATTAACTATTGGACCCCCAGATGAAGCTCCACCACTACTAGACTCTGGTCCATAGAAATTTCGTTCAACATTCAAAAACCGAGGGAAACTTGGTGGAAGGGTTCTTCTTGTAAGAACGCTTCTCTTGATTATTTTTTCTTCTTTTCTTTTTTAGCTTCTTCTTTCCTTCTCATAGATTCTTCTGCCTCTCCAACCATTGATTCAATCAATTTACGAAAAACTTTCTTAATAGTTTCACCTGTTTTTGCAGAGGTTTCTAGATATGGGATTTTATAACCCATTTGTTTTGATTTCTTTGCAGCGTATTTTCTTGCTTCTTCCTTTGTTATTTTGCGTTTCTTCAGATCTATTTTATTCCCCACTAGAATAATTGGTATTTTCGTGCAATTCTTTTGAACTTCCTCCATCCAACCATCCAAATTATCAAATGATTCTCTTGAGGTGACATCAAAAACTATTAATCCTCCGAGAGCACCTCGATAATACAATGGACGTATTTTTGAGAATTTTTCTTGACCACCAGTATCCCAGACCTGTATTTTTACTTCCTTATCCCTTACTTTTTCTCGTTTGATAGTGAAATCTACACCAATGGTCATTTTGTAGTTTTCTTGGAATTTACCAACAGCATACCGAAAAGTGATTGCAGTTTTCCCAACAGCACCATCACCTACCACTATGGTTTTAAAAAGAAAATCGAAGCTTGATGTTGGGGTCATGTCTGCCAAAAGTTTCCTTCCTTCTACTAGCATTCTTTTGAAATTATCTAAAGTTAAGAATTTTCAATAAAAAACCTTTGCTTATGTGACTTTTATGGTCATAAAATATTATTTCTATGAGGTAAATATATTTTAGTGTAGGAAGATTAATTTACATCTGTCTACGCCCTTGCGTAGGTTCTAATTTGGAAAGCTGTAAAGGAGATAAAAGACACGATGAGTAGTGAAATTTCATTAGATTCTGGATTGTTTAGTGCTCCCGGTGATACGATATTCCTCCCATTAATGGGGTATCCCTCTGAACGTGATGCAATGTTTATTGCTCTGGTAACAGCTGAGTATTTTGGAACCAATTTGCATGTTTTTCATATTGCAAATAAGTCTAAGCGATCGGAAGAGTTCTTTCTCAAAGAGATTGAGTGGTTAAATAAGAAATCCCAAGAATTAAACGTTAAATTAGAAATCGACATTAAAGATCTTAATTCTAGAACAAGACCTGATAATGCTATTATAAAGGAAATTCAAACAATAAAACCTATACTCGTAATTATGATGAGCAGAAGAAAAGGGCTTTTCCAAAGATTCGCAGGTAGTATAGCTGAACGTGTTGCTCGAAGAAGTAGAGTTTCAGTTATGATAATTCGTTCACCGATAAAGGATTGGGTGACTTATGGCTCACACGTGGCACCTAGAAAAATCGTTGTTCCTATAGGTTCTAATAATCCTTGTGAAGTATCAGCAGTCCAAATAGCAATTGCTATTGCTAATGCTGGTGAAACTCGAGATGCAGATATAACTTTGCTTCATGTTATTACTGTTCCTGAAACCGTACCAATCATTCCTGATGATGATAGGTTGATCATTCAAGAAGAGAAGGATTTTGTGAAGCAGGCAGGAATGTATAGTACTATGTTACTTTATCCTATGAAAACAAAAGTAATTATCGGTCGTGATGTTGGTCGATCTGTGAGTTATTATCTTAACAAAGAGAATGCCGATTTATCCATAATGGGTGTTCCCTATGTTCCAAGAAGACTCTTTGGTTTATTTGGAACTGATACAAATATAATCTATCAGAGAAGTAAATGCCCGGTGGTAGTTATTTTTCATAAGGAAGCGTGTTGAGTCAATTCAACTGAAGCGTAGATTTTTAACAATAAAGAAAAAACAAAAAGAAGATTTAATGCCGAACTCAAAATTTAAAGGAAGGTTATAACAATGGACGAATCACCCCATGAGTCAACTGGTCAACTCGAATTAAAACGAAAAGAAGATCAAAGTAGTTCTCATTCTCATGGAGTCTCTGAAACTGGCATTGTATCTGAAAGAGAATTATCTCGAGAACTTGGGTTTAAGGAAGCATTAAGCATCGGTTTAGGTGGAACTATAGGTGGAGGAGTTTTCAGTGTTCTAGGAATTGCCGCAGGTTTTGCAGGTCCCGCAGTAATACTTTCTTTTGCTTTTGGTGGTGTCTTAGCTATTCTAATTGGCTATTCTTACTCAAAACTAGCATTACGTTTCCAATCTGCTGGTGGAAGTTATACCTTTGCAAAAGAAGCGTTTGGAAAATATTTTGGCGGAGCTTTTGGTTGGTTACTCTGGACAGGATATCTTGTATCTTGTTCTCTTTATGCTTATACTTTTGGATCATTTTTTGCTCATATGGTTCTTCCTGAAAATTTACTACATCACTCAAATCTGGTATCGGGCGTTTTCGCTGCAGTTCTAATAATCCTCTCTACAATCATAAATTTAGTTGGGGTAAAGGAGACAGGAAAATCACAGAATATTATTGTTTTAATTAAAGTAATAATTCTAGTTGGATTTGTAGCAATCACCATACCAGCTGTAATAAAGAACATAATAGATCCAAATATTACTTATCTCAAACCATTTTTTGCAGATGTTGATGGTAAGCCACCCAATATAATAACTGGTTTAGCAATGGCTGTCGTAGGAACATCAATATTATTTGTTGCATTCGAAGGCATGGAACTAATACCAAATGCTTCCGAAGAAATACAAAATCCGGAAAAAAACATTCCAAGATCAATCTATGGTACTGTGATTATTGCAACAATCATTTACATTCTTGTTGCCTTTACGGCATTAGGCGGGACTGATTATACAATATTCGCTAGTGATCCAGAAAAAGCGGAATATGCCCTAGCAATAGCTGCAACACCAATCTTAGGGGCTGCGGGATTCATAATTGTCTCAATAGGAGCACTATTTTCAACTGCAAGTGCTTTTAATGCATCACTTTTCGGTTCTTCGCGAATGACTTATGTGATGGCTCGAGATCGAATCTTCCCACGATTCTTTCAAACCGTTTCAAAAAAGAGCAGAGTTCCTTTTATTAGCATTTTAACTATAAGTGGAATAACCTTAGTTTTTACACTCGTATTAGATCTTGCTCAAATTGCTCAACTAGCGAGTTCCATCTTTCTAATATTATTTGCAATTATTTCATTGTCAAGTCTAGTTCTCAGAAAGAAGATAAAAGCGAATTTTATAATTCCACTTCTAGGATTTATAATGGCATTATCACTTCTTGGAATCTTTATTTGGCATTTGATAAACCAAGTAAAGCAAGACGATACAAATGCCCGAGTAACTCTCATTCTTTTACCAATACTTATTGTTGTAATGATAATTGGTAGTATAGTTACAATCAAACTCCAAGAGAGATCGAAAAAGATAAGTGGTTAAAGTTGGTGATATAATTTGTTCAAACGAACTCTGAAAAAAGGACAGGATTCTCATCGAATTATCTTATTCACGTCCTCCAAAATCAAGACAATATTGTCCGAATCTTCTGAACCTCAACAAGAACAAACACTACTAAACAAAAAGCAAGCAGAAGCTCTCAAGCAATATTTAGAGGTCTTCTCAGAAGAACTAGAGATTCGTACAAAGTATCATGAAGAGCTCTTAACCACTAAGAAAAGGGAAAGACAACTTACTGAAACAAAGAGGGTAGTTTTTAGTTTAAGAGAAACAGACCAAACTTCTGGAGACGCTTTGGCTTATCTAAAAGAAAAGATGGATATCTTAATTCGAGAAAAAGAAGATTTAGCTTTGAAATTTCTTAGTTTCAAAGAGCAACTATTAAGCGATGTAGTAAGTGATGTGTGGACTTTAGTTCAAAATCTCGTTACTGATATAGTTTTTATAGACACTGATGAATGGGAAGAAGATTTGGATTATTATCGAACAAGATTTCTAATGCAAAAAGAACAAGAAGAGGATGAAGAATTAAAGGACGAATTCATACCAGATCAGGATCGATTAGATCTAGAAATTCATGAAGAAACTCTCGAGGAATTAGTTCCGAGTGAAGAATTAGCTAAAGAAAAAATTTCTATTTTCCTAAGCAAAAAGCATTATCAACAACTGAAACCCTTGACAAAAAATTACAATCTGCTTATTACAAAGATTCCTGGGGTATTTTTATTTAAAGTTTTAGAGACACCTTTTGAAGAATTAAAAGTAAAATTGAAACAGCAAGAAGCACTAAGTTTTGATACTGGAAAAGAGCTCTATGCTTTGAAGCGCGAACAAGGTATTCTTTCCCTAAAAACCTATGAGTTTATTCTAACAATTCGTTCCCGTTTATTGAATATTTCAGGATCTATAGCATCGAAAAAATTCTTGAAAAATGCTTTCAATGAACTCATTAACACAGCGCGAAATGAGCAAATGCCAATTGTTGCGAAAAAAGCAGAGCTTGTTAAAATCATTACTAGACTACTTCGTATTATAGGCGAATTAAAACCTGGCGAGAATTAGTTTATTTTTTTTAACTATGTCTCTCAACAAAATCTATTTTTTCTAGTTGAAATCTAATTTGAATGTCTTTATATATGAAGAGAAAAGTAAAGGGTCAGTGATTATGATGAATAAACACATGAAATTCTCCACGGGAGACAAAATTCCCGCGTCGGAGAAACTCTTGGAGGATATTCCTCTTGTTGGAGAAGTTTCCTTTAGTGAATTTGAGGAAGCAAAACCAGAGATAAAGGGGAAACCTATTATTTGCTCCAATTGTGGAGCTATATTGACAGACGTCAAAGACGTTCAAACAAATGCAAAAGTTGGCACCTTTTTTAATTGCCAATTCTGTGGGACAGTCAACGTAGTCGATCCGAAAGACTTACCACACAACATCAATGCCTATACTGGGTGGTTGATACCTCCCGATACAACAAGACCTGACTTTGGCAAAGGGATCCAGAAGGGGAATTCCTTGATTGCTGCTCTTGATGTATCAGGTTCAATGCAAGGAGCTAAGATTGAGGGTGTAAAACAAAGTCTTATTTCGACACTCAAAGCTTATAGTAAATCGAAAGCCGATGCTTTATTTGGTTTAGTAACCTTTGAAAGCAATTTACGAATTTATTCTCCTGAGGGTGAAGAAGTTCTGAAATTGGGTGGTGACATCTTGTATGATGTAAAAGCCATTGAAAAGGAAGTTACCAATAATAGTTGGGTGAAAAGACAATTACAAAAAATGACCATAAAATCAACTGGTAAGGAATGGCAAAAAACTATCCAAAAAATGCAAGCATTAAGTTCCACTGCTCTGGGTCCTGCAGTTGTTGCTGCAAGGATTATGTCATTAGTAGCTGGCACAGGTAGAGTATTGCTTCTCACAGATGGAATGGCTAATGAGGGAATCGGAAGTCTTTCCGGAGCCTCTCCAGAAGGGAAGAAATTCTACACTATGATTGGCAATGCATTG
The DNA here is from genome assembly GCA_030671945.1 of Candidatus Heimdallarchaeota archaeon. Taxonomy (GTDB): domain Archaea; phylum Asgardarchaeota; class Heimdallarchaeia; order JABLTI01; family JABLTI01; genus JABLTI01. Next base: position 2,342 of record DAOVHJ010000054.1, on the reverse strand, counting down.
AAGGATAGCGGTATTGTTTTAGATATTGTTGGAATAGCTGGTCAAGGATCACTTGAATTGAAGACCTTGGCTCTCATGCCAGAAATTACTGGTGGAGACTTATTCTATGCTGATTTATCAGAACTTCAAGACAGCTTTGGAATGATTGCTGGTGATGAAATCATCGGACGCAACGCTCGAATCAAATTAATTGTTCCAGATGAAATTGAATTATCCACAGTAAGTGGAGCAGGAACAAGAGAATTGGATTATAAACGAGGAGATGATATCTCTCTCGGTGGTTTAACTAAATCCCGTTCCATATCTTTTGAATTCAAACCAAAGAAGAAAATCAAGGATCGAAAGAAAGTTCCAGTTCAAGTCCAAATTCGCTACAAAGACGAAGACGATAATGAGCGGATAAGGGTTATTGAAGAAGAACTAGAAGTATCTGAAATAAAAGAAGAGCTTGAAAAGAGTCTCGATGCTGATTTAATTGCTGGTTATACTGTTCAGCGTGCTGCTCAAGTTATGCAAAGAGATCGCAAGGAAGGTAAGAAAATTATGGCTGAAATGCGATCAACATTAGCTAGAGCTGCTCCTAAGGCTAAAGAGGCACAAGCGTATCTTAATGATGAAATAGAAGAAATGGATGAAATCATGGCTGAAGAAGAAGCTGGCGTAGCTCGATCAGCTGATATGATTCAAGCAAAATCTTCTAGAATGGCTAAGAAGAGGAAGAAATAATCTTCCTTATCTTTTTCTTTTTTTAACCGTGAATATCTTTGGGGAAGAAATCCTCGAGAGTTCTTTGTGATTTAATGATTTTAAGCGTGTTACTTCTATCCATAATCTTCTCGAGAGGATAATCTAACATCTTCTTAACTTGTACAAATGCTTGTTCTAAAGTTTCAAACTTCAAGGGGGCTTGCTTCAAAGCTTCTTTTGCAATTTCTCGGAATCGCCAAACACCAGTTGGTATCCATTCTTTGTCCACTTGAAGGTAAACAAAGCATCCAGCTTGTCGTTGAATATAATCAAGGTACTCTAATACTTGTAATTTGGTGCAATAGTAAGCTCCAGCAACATCTCTCGCATACGTTTTTCTTCCCCTCCAAGTTTCCCAGTCAATAGCCATAGCATCACTAGTCCCAATTAACCAATATTCAAAAACCTCATACATCCAAGCGGAAGGATACATGAGAATAAGCACAAGGTTGCCTAATGCTTTATGACTGAAAACACGAACTTCTTCAAGCCATTTTTGTTTCAAAATCTGTTTCCAATACCTTTTCCCAAGAATGTCATCAACAGCTGTGATCGACCAGGTAGTAGGAACTAATCGACGATTCTTTTTCACTCCAAATAAACCAGCAGAGAGTAAGCGGGTGATGTGTCTTTGATTCAATTTGTTATCATGGAGTTTAGTGATTCCTCCAACAGCTTTCAAATCGGTATCACTTACTATTTTATCAACAATACGTGGTATTTTCGGATTCTCAGTTAATCTCGCTTTCTTAATGTTCCCAGAGGGACCAGAAGGGGCAATCCGAGGAGAAAAATCAATATCAAGCTTCGGTCTTTTAATAAAAGACATTTCAGTATCAACAGGTTTACTCGACATAACTAACTCTTGAGTTAATTCTAACATCTTATCGGGTTCGCGAGCGTTCTTCACACTGAATCTCTTTTTTCCCCTAACGAGAGATGTTCGGTAACCGATTATTTCATCCATAGTTTTGAAGATCCATTTTTCTTCAGCATCATAGATTGAGGTGTCTTCAGAAGCAATAGGTGGTACTAATGGACCAATAGAGACTTTTGGATAGCCGTATTCCCCCACAAAAAATCCAGGTGGAGAGGCACCAAAAAAATCAGTTTTAGAGAAAGTTTTCTGGATATCAGCTATGGACTTTGCTTTCACAAGAATAGGACATATCCCTTTACCACATAAATCTCTAAATCCTTGGCATCGCTGACAAAGATTACGATTGACCTCGGAAGGAGAAGTAGACATATTCATACCATTAGACAAGTAAAACACACAGTTAACAGCAATTTCATACTTTACTCGAGATCCTCGAGAAACTAAGCCAAGTTATTATTCTTCGTCTTGTGATTTAATAATATAGTTTAGTTCGACTTGATAAAATTTCTTCCTTTTAATTTCTGTTAGAGAGGTAAGCGAAAATATTCCAAAAATAACTTCAAATCCAAAAAGAAAGAAGAATTACCAAAGAAAAAAGAGAAAGAGCGCAGGGAGCGAACTCCCTGCTTATGTTTATACATTTGGGGCTTATTTTTTCTTTCTAACAAAAATTAGAGAAATTGTTGCCACTGCGACTAATGAAGAGAGTGTTATC